>JAFSYK010000083.1 GCA_017449975.1 Bacteroidales bacterium | reverse complement strand
TCAAAGCCTCTCGACCTTACGGGGTAAGGGGAAGGTGTCTGCATACAAGTCATGTCAAGCGTTTCTAAGCCTAGAGTCAGACACAATCGTCACAAGCAAGGGCTAAATCTGACACTCGAAAAATTATCTGCGGATTTTAGGGTATTGTAAAATTATTTATTATAAGTTTGTCAGTCTGTAAAAAGATTAGTATTTTTGCAATTTGGTATTATTATGTTTACTACGAATCATTTGATTGAAACGTGATGACACATTCTATCCTAATTGCTGTATTGGTTCTGGGCCTGACGGGTGCTTTCTTCGCCGTCTTGCTCTATTTTGTGGCCCAGAAGTTTAAGGTTGAGGAGAACCCTCTGATTGATGTGATTGCCGACGTGCTGCCCGGTGCCAACTGCGGTGGCTGCGGCAAGGCTGGCTGCCGTGCTATGGCTGAGGCTTTCGCCAAGCAGGGCAATATGGACGGTCTGAAATGTCCCGCCGGCGGTGACGCTGTGGCACAGAAAGTGGCAGCCATCCTGGGCTGTGTTTCCGAGGCTGCCGAGCCGCAGGTGGCGGTAATTCGCTGCCGTCCCTGTCATGTGGGCGACAAGGCTGTGACGCATTACGATGGTCTGCAGGATTGTGCCTTTGCCCACAGTCTCTATACGGGCGAGAACGGTTGCCCGTTTGGCTGTCTGGGTCTGGGCAGCTGCGTGCAGGCCTGCCAGTTCGGCGCCATCAGCATGGATCCGGAGACCCACACCCCCACGGTCGACGAGGAGAAGTGCACCGCTTGTGGTGCCTGCGCCAAGGCCTGTCCGCGTGGCGTTATCGAGTTACGCAACAAAGGTCGGCAGAACCGCAGGGTCTATGTGGGCTGTATCAACAAAGAGAAAGGTGCGCAGGCACGCAAAACTTGCGACAACGCCTGTATCGGCTGCGGAAAATGTGCCAAGGTCTGTCCGTTCGAGGCCATCCAGGTCGAGAACAATGTCGCCTATATCGATTTCAACAAGTGCAAGTCCTGCCGCAAGTGCGTGGCCGAATGCCCCACGGGTGCCATTCAGGCTGTCAACTTCCCGGCGCCGGCCGCCAAGCCCGCTGCAACAACACCAGAAACGCCAGCGGCCAACTAAATCTCAGTTCTCAACACTCAATTCTCAATTTGAATAGATGAAGACTTTCCCAATGGGTGGTGTCCACCCCGAAGAAAATAAAATATCGACGCAGGCGGTTATCGAACAGATGCCGCTGCCCGAACAGGTTGTAGTGCTCATGAACCAACACCTTGGCGCCCCCGCTACGCCAGTGGTGGCCAAGGGCGACCAGGTGAAAGTGGGTCAGCTCATCGGCGAGGCACAGACCTTCATGTGCGCCAATGTTCATTCGCCCGTCAGCGGAACGGTGCTGAAGGTCGAAAGCTGCAAGGATGCTTTCGGCTTGGCCAAACCCGCTGTCTATATTCAGGTACAGGGCGACGAGTGGGTGGAGACCATCGACCGCACGCCGGAAATCAAGCGGCAGTGTGACCTCACGCCGACCGAGATTGTCGACAAGTTGAAAGAGATGGGCATTGTTGGTTTGGGTGGTGCTACATTCCCCGCCCACATCAAGTATGCCGTGCCTCCGGGAAAGAAGGCGGAGTACCTTATCATCAACGCAGTCGAGTGTGAGCCCTACCTCACCTCCGATCACCGTGTGATGCTCGAGCATGCCGAGGAGATCTGCATCGGCGTCAGCATCCTGCGCAAGGCGTTGGGTGTCCCGATGGCCTATATCGGTATCGAGAACAACAAGCCCGAACCCATTGCCGTGATGAAAGCCATGGCCAGTCAGTTCGAAGGCATTGCCGTTGAGCCGCTCAAGGTGAAATATCCGCAGGGCGCCGAGAAACAGCTGATCAACGCTATCACGGGCCGTCGTGTTCCCAGCGGCAAGCTGCCTATCGACGTGGGCTGCGTGGTGAGCAACGTGGGTACCGCCTTTGCGGTCTACGAGGCCATCCAGAAGAACAAACCCCTTATCGAGAATATTCTCACCGTCACCGGTAAGGCGTTGCCGTCACAGCACAACTACCAGGTACGTATCGGTATCACCTATAATGATATCATCCGTCATGCACTCGGCTCGCTGCCCGAGACTACCGGCAAGGTCATCAGTGGTGGTCCTATGATGGGTAAGGCGGTGTGCAACCTCGACGCTCCCACCACCAAGGGTGCCAGCAGTGTGCTGGTGATGGATGAGAAAGAAGCAAGGCGCAAGCCTGAAACAGCCTGCATCCGCTGTGGCAAATGTGCAGAGGGATGCCCGATGGGTCTGGAACCCTACCTCTTTTCGGCATTGGTGCGCAACAACCGCATCGAGGAGGCGCAGCAGCGCAACATCCTCGATTGTATCGAGTGCGGATGCTGCTTCTTCAGCTGTCCCGCCAATAAGCCGCTGACCGACGAGATTCGTCTCGGCAAGAACAAAGTCCGCGCCATGATGATGGCCAAAAAGAAATAAGTGCATAGAATAAGTAAATAATAAAACAATGAATATACTGAATATTTCCGGATCTCCCCATGTACATAGCGACGAGTCCACACGCCGTATCATGTGGCGTGTCAACATGGCATTAATCCCCACGCTTTTGGTCTCTATTGCCTTCTTTGGACTGAATGCGCTGTTGATTAGTCTTGTTTCGGTGGCTTGCTGCTGCCTCTTCCAGTGGATGATTGAGAAGTGGATAATGAAAGTCCCTTCAACGGTAAGCGACGGCTCCGCCGTTGTGACGGGTCTCCTCTTGGCCTTCAACGTGCCGGCCACCGCCAATATGATTTGGCTGGTTGCCATCGGCGCTTTGGTTGCCATCGGCATTGGCAAGATGTCGTTTGGTGGCTTGGGTAAGAATCCGTTTAACCCCGCACTGGTGGGACGTGTCTTTATGCTGATTTCTTTCCCCGTGCAGATGACTACCTGGCCTGTCGTGAATGGTATTTTCCCGATGAATCTCGATGTGGTTACCGGTGCCACGCCCCTGGGTGTGTTCAAGGAGGGTGGATTTCCCGAGGATGTAACCCTTATGGATGCTTTCTTGGGCCATATCGGTGGTTCTCTGGGTGAGGTTTCGGCTCTCGCCATTCTGCTCGGTGCGGCATATCTCTTATGGAAGAAAATTATCAGTTGGCACATCCCTGTCGCCTTCATCGGTACGGCTGCCCTGTTCAGCCTTATCTTGTGGCTGCAGCCTGACCACACGATGATGATTAAGGGTGTTTTGCATCATATGCCCGATCCGCTGACGGCCATTCTCACCGGTGGTGTCATGCTGGGCGCCTGCTTTATGGCTACCGATATGGTTACATCGCCTATGTCGAAAGCGGGTCAGCTGATTTTCGGTGCCGGTTGCGGTTTGCTGACAATCATTATCCGTATCTGGGGTGCCTATCCCGAAGGTGTCTCTTTCGCCATCCTGTTGATGAACGCAGTGACGCCGCTTATCAACCGTGGTTTCCATCCCAAACGCTTTGCAAATTGATCATTCAGAACTGAAAATTGAGTAGTATTATGGCAAAGAAAGCTCCTTCTACATTATTGAATATGTTACTGTCGCTGACGGCCATCGCACTTGTGGCGGCAGCGGCGCTGGCAGCCCTCAACGGGGCGACGGCAGAACCTATAGCCAAGGCCCAGCAGGCCAAGGTCGAGAGTGCAATCAGCGCGGTACTGCCTAGCTTCGCCCGTATCGAGGATAAGACGGTCGACGGCTGCGTCTGCCACGTGGCCTACAACGAGGCTGACGAGTGTGTCGGCGCCGCCATCGAGGCTGGCAACGACAAAGGCTTCGGCGGACACCTGCAGCTGATGGTGGGTTTCGACACCAACGGCGTGGTCTATGGCTATAAGATTCTGGAGACCCACGAGACACCGGGTTTGGGCGCCAAGGCCGACCTCTGGTTCCAGAAAGACGGCAAGGGCTCTATTATTGGCAAAGATCCGGCTTCGGCCAATCTGACCGTCTCCAAAGACGGCGGCGAAGTCGACGCTATCACAGGTTCCACCATCACTTCGCGTGCTTTCCTCACCGTAATCAGTGATGCTGCCAACACATTTCAACATCTCAACATCTAATATTCCATGAAAGCAGTAGATATTATCCGTAATGGTTTAGTAAAAGAGAACCCCACATGGGTGCTCATCTTGGGTATGTGCCCCACTTTGGCCACCACCACCTCTGCCGTCAACGGCATGAGCATGGGTTTGGCCACCACCTTTGTCTTGATGATGTCCAACATCGTTATCTCACTCCTCAAGAGTGTCATCCCCGACAAGGTGCGTATTCCTGCTTTCATCGTTGTCATCGCTTCGTTTGTTACGATTGTCGAGATGGTCATGAAGGCCTATCTGCCCAGCCTCTATGATAGTCTGGGTCTGTTCATCTCCCTCATCGTGGTGAACTGCATCGTGTTGGGTCGCGCCGAGGCTTTCGCCTCCAAGAACAACGCCTGGCACTCTTGCCTCGACGGCATCTTCATGGGCCTGGGCTTCACATGGGCACTGACCCTCGTGGGTATTGTCCGCGAGTTGCTGGGCACGGGCTGCATTTTCGGCCACAGCATCATCGGCGGTGCCGACGGCATGCTGCTCTTCATCCTGCCTCCGGGCGGTTTCCTCGTGTTGGGTCTGCTGATGGCTGCCGTCAACCGTTTGCGCTAACAATAATGATTCGTAATAACGTAATAACGAACCCCAATCCAAAATCTTATGAAAATATCCGCATCTCGTTTCCGTCGTAACGGCAAGTCAATGTTGCTCCTGATGGCGCTGTTTATCTGCAGTGCAGGCTCTCTGTCGGCACAAGATTGTGACGCCATTGTCTTGCCCAAGTTCAAAAATGATCTTCAGCGATTTAATCAATATCCTGCGGATAAGGTGCTGTATTACTGCGCTTTCTCACAGTTCTCGTTTGAGGTGTCCGATACGCTGCAGGCGGGTGCACCGGTTCACGATATCAGTGAAGTGAGAGACCTTTTCACGGGTGAGCCGATGGACAGGGATGTGCAGATTGATTTAAACGTGCTGAGTTATTACCGTTATGATTTCAATCGTTTCCAAAGCATTCATGCCGAGGGGCCGATTTACTTCCGCACTGCAGGCTCGGAACACAGCTATCTGGTATTGGTCCCGATGCGTTTGGCCCAGCAACGTGCCGTGGATAAAATGAGCCAGATGGGGAATTAATGCACAAGAAAACCTAACCACATTATGAAATACATTCGTTTTATTCTTTTCTCGGTTCTCACGTGTGCTATGGCTTCGCTGTATGCGCAGACGGGTGTCACGTTAGAACTCAATGCGACCACGAATGGTACCACCGAGACCTTGGTTGCCGGCAATGCCTATGCTATTACCGACGATGGTTTGATAGGTTCGACGCACCGCTATTCGTTGGGTGTTGATTACCGCATAACGATTACTTCGTCGATGTGCAGCGACCCCTTGCGTCTGTCGTTGCGTCTCGACGAGTTGGATATCGACCCTCACGATACGTTGTATATCTACGACGGTCCCAGCGTCAACTCGCGGCTGTTGTTTAAAATCAACAACAACCTCCATGCGGATATGCTGAACAATTCCATCTTTGTGTCGGCCAGCAACACTTCGCAGACGTTGACCATCCGTTTTCGTACTTCGAACGCCTCCGACGGCTCCCATCTGGGTTTCATGATGCGCGTGGAGTGCGAGGTTCCCTGCGAGCATGTCGTCGCCGTCATCGACACGTTATATTATCGAACGTACAACGGTGTGGTTGTCGACACCAGTCGCTACGGCGATGCCAATGAGTACGATACGACTTTCCATCCCACTACGGGTGAGATTATCCAGATCGACACCCAGTTCTATCGTGGTCTCAACCTCTGTCAGGGACAGGGCGTTGTGCTGTTGGGTCATGGCGAGTATACTACCAACACGGGTTATTATACGCCTACCGATGCTACTTCCACTTTCACGTGGATTCTCGGTAATGGTGACTCGATTATTCAGGTGGGTGGCACGCGGGTACCCTACAATGGATACTTTGACCCGGACTGTTACGATGTGCAGCTCTTTATCACGGATCGCTCGGGATGTAAGTCCATCAATCATGAGTCGGTGCGTGTACGTCTTGCCCAGAATCCCATCAAGACGATTTTTTCACTGCCTGAAATCTGCGAGTCCGACTCCTTGTTGGTAAATGTGGGTTACGAGGGCGATAATGCACGACTTATCTTGCAGCCCATCAGCTTTGTGCGTAGTGAGACGCAGGTTAACGATATCAAGACTTTTATCCCCGACGGTCCTAACTGTCCCACGCAGTGCTATTCGTCGCCGGTGTTCTTCACCAGCTTCCCGCAGGGCCGTACCATCCAATCGGCCGAGGATATCTGCTCCATCTGTATCAACTACGAGCATGAGTATATGGGCGACTATCGTCTTTCCATCATCTGTCCTACGGGTGCCACCGCAGTTTTGAAGTTTGGTAACCCGACCTACGACGCCAGTGTGCCGGCCGACTTCCCGGATCGTAACAACTATGGTAGCGGTACTTACACGGGTTATCCCTATGGTGGTGACAGCCACCACACCTACGATGGAACGGGTAGTAGTCAGTATTGTGACTCCATCTATAATATGTTTGGCGAAGGTCTGGACTATTGCTTCAGCCGTAACAGCAACTATACGTTGGTGGACGGTCGTGCGGCAGACGTTCCTGTCTTCAACACCTCCGTACCTTCCTACATGGGTGCTTCTGGCAATACCATCCAGGTGACGAATCATGTGTACCAAACGATACCGCAACCCTATTCCCAGGCTGGCACAACGGCCAACACGTCGTCCTTTACGACGAAGAAGCCGTCGGACCATGAGAACAAACTCGACTATTATACCCCCTATAGCAGTTTCTCGGAACTGATTGGCTGTCCGCTCAATGGCGAGTGGAACATCCAGGTCTGCGACTACTGGGGCTCTGATAACGGTTGGGTCTTCAACTGGTCGATGGATATCTGCAATGTGTCGTCGGGTAATGGCTGCGAATATCAGGTGGGTATCGATAGTATCGAGTGGGAGCCCGATCCGCTGCATTCGACCACCTATCCCGACGGTCGTTATCAGGGATTGAAAGTTCACTATACCGATGAATTCAGCGGTTTCGTCATGTCGGAAGACACGGCTGGCGTGTTTCCGCTGCTGCTGCATGTCTACGATGCTTTCGGATGCCGCTGGGATACGGTTACTACGGTCAATATCGTCCGTAACCCGCAGCCGTCCCTGGGTAACGATACGCTATTGTGCAACGTTCAGTCGATGGTGCTCGATGCCCGCGACCGCTTCACCGCCAGTCAGAATTACACCTATATCTGGGAGCCTACCGGAGATACCACGCCGACGATTACGACAGCCATGAACACGGGCAACGATATCGTCTATTCCGTCGAGGTGCAGAATCATACGGTGTCGGGTCTCGTTTGCCATGCCCGTGACACCATTGTTGTACGCAATTCGCCGACGCCGGTGCCCAGCCTCGATCCGGGTGTCTACCCGTTGGAAGGCTGCGAGCCGTATACCATCCACATCACCAACAATTCAGTGTATGGCGCCACCTATCTGTGGGACTTTGGCGACAGCACCACGTCGACCGACAAGGATGTCACCCACACCTATATGGCGGGTAACTACGATGTGAAGTATTATGTCTACTCGGAAGGCGGCTGTGTCGACTCGCTGCTGTTGCCCGATTTCGTCCATGTCTTCCATAGCCCCCACGCCGCGTTCAACTGGGATCCGGTATATCCTACCGTTTTGAATCCTACGATTCTGCTGCACAACCAGACGCAGCCTGACGTGGAGGAGAACAATTACTTCTGGGAGATTCAGTACGACCGTGACAATCCCTATTCATTCCACACTGACCGCTCACCCAATCCCACCTTCACGTGGACGTCGCTCGACAGCGATGTTTCGGGAACCTATATCATCCGTCTGATTGCCCGCACCGACAACTTCTCCATGACGGGCGCACCCTATCAGTGCTCAGACACGGCAGAGACAACGTTGTTGCTCGTCAACGACTTCCTGCAGTTCCCCAATGTGGTGACCCCCAATGGCGATGGCATCAACGACCGTTTTGTTATCGGCAATCTGGTGACGGGTTTCTCCTATCCTATCAACAGTCTGGATATCTACAACCGCTGGGGTTCTCGCGTCTACCATGTTGAGAACATCTCGTCGGAGGATGATTTCTGGGATCCCTCGAACGAGCCTGCCGGTACCTACTATTACCGCTTTGTGGCCAAAGGCTACACTGGAAATATCGACCACAACGGTGTAATCGAGGTGGTCAAGTAAAAGACTTCTCTTTAAAAAGGGAAAGGGCTCGCCGACGCGAGCCCTTTCATTTTTAGTCACACAGGACATAGAGGTCGTCCCTTGGATTTAGGAAAAGGATGGGGAGTCTGTACTCGTTGCGGATGGTGCGCTGTTCGGCACATCCCAGCAGATAGTCCAGCAGGTCTTTGTTGCGCAGGTCGGTGGTGGTGGAGATAAGCAGGTGGCAGCCCTCCCTGTGGGCCGCTTCGACCACAGCCGTCTCGGCAAAAAGTCCTTGACGTCCGTGTAACGCATGCGCTTGGTAGTGGATGCCGAAACCGTCGAAGAATTTGTTGAGGAAGCGCATGTTGTTGTGCCATTTCTGACGCAGCCCCTCGTCGCTGTAGGTGTGGTGGAAAAGGTCCAGCCGACTCTGGTTGAAACGAGCAAAATAGCTGGCCCAGATTAACTTCTCCTTGCTCTCTTTGCTGTAGTCGACAGAGAACGCCACAGTGTCGTAGTGGGGTTGTTGAACCGTTTTGCCGTCGTACTGCACAGTAAGGTAGGCGGTCTTGCATTCGCTGAAGTTGTGCAGCACCTCTCTGTAATGTGTGGCGGTGCGCTTGCGGGCGTTGGGGTCGACGGCAGCCACCACGGCGACACTGTTCAGCAGTCCGCCCAGCGCGGCAATGGCTTTCCGTGTCGGCTGCCGCAGCACACAGTAGCTGACGTGAGGCGTGCCCTCTTGCCGGCTGTTTATCTCGTTTTGTAGACGTTGTAGCAGCCCTTCGTTGACCGAGCTGTCGTGATAGCGATGGTCGGCGATATGCAGCAGGATAATATCTTTTTTGAGCATCTCGGCCAGTCGGACGGTGTGCGCCATCACACAGTCCACCACCTCCGCACAAGGCAGGTAGGCAACAACAAACTGGTCTTTCTTTTCTTTGCTCATGGTATTATTGGACTAATTGCCGCATTCATCTTATCAGTGTCACATCTCCTTTCAAGTCGTTCTCTTGGTTGTTGGCGCAGCGGATGTGGCAGGTGTAGTAGTAGACGCCCGGCAAACAGGGGTTGCCGTGATAGCGGCCGTCCCAGCAGTCCGAAGGGTCATAGGATTCGTATACTTTCTCGCCCCAACGAGAGAAGATGGCGATATGGAAGGCGCTGATGTTCTCGCTGCGGAAGCAGAGCCGGTCGTTGTAGCCGTCGTCGTTGGGAGTGAAGGTGTTGGGTATAAAGAGCAGACTCTCGCCACAGTCGATGGCGCTGCAGTGCAGCGTCACGCGGGCTGTGTATTGGCAGCCTGTCGTGTCGCTGCGTGTCACACTGTAGGTTATGTCGGCCGACGGACTGGCAACGGGGTTGGTCGCCATCGGGTTGTCCAGTCCTTCGCCCGGCATCCACAGATAGGTGGCGCCAGCCGCCTCGGTGACATGCAGCCGGGTCTGGTTTCCAACGAATAGCACGGTGTCGTCGGCCCACGCCCGCAGGCTGTCGGCAAGGGTGACCAGCTGGATGGTGGCGCTGTCGCGGTAGGTGCAGCCGTTCGTGTCGCTGATGGTGACACCGTAGCTGCCCGCACAGAGGCTGTCGCGCTGCATACCTGTGGCACCATCGTCCCACAGTCCGCTATAGTCGCCGCTGCCGTCGACGGTAACGGCTATCTCGCCTGTGCAGTCTTCACATATCTGTCTGGTGTAGGTGTGGCGGATTATGGGTCGGGGCAGCGGGGCAATGGTGAAGCTGTAGCTGCTCTCGCATACGCCGTCGGTGACATGCAGTGTGTGTGTCGCTCCGTCGTCACTGAGTCCACCGTATTGTGCGCTACTGGTAGCGGTGCCGTCCCAGGTGTAGGTATACGTCGTGCTGCCGCCACCCGAGGTGACTGCTGTCGCGCTGCCGTCGTGGCCGCCGGGACAAGTTGGCGGGGTCACCAGCACCGTGTCGATGAGATGACGGAATAAGACCCGGAAGGTGTCGACCTCCGCGCAAGGGGCGCCGGCGGTGCGCACCTCTAGTAGGTAGGTACCCGAAGCCGTGACGTAAGGGTTGGCGATGGTGCTGTCGCTCACCGTGCCGCCGCGCCATCGGTACATGCATCCGGGCAGCGGTGTGGTGCCTATCTGTATTCGGTCGCCGTCGCACACGTCGTAGCGGTGGCTGGTCGGCGTGTTGCCGATGACTTTCACGATGGCGGTAGCGGTGTCGCTGGTCTTGCAGCCGTCGGCTTTGGTGGCCACCAGCTGCACCGTATATTCGCCCGGATCGGTGAAGGTGTGTATGGGGTTGGCTATGGTGGCGCTGCCTCCGTCGCCAAAGGTCCACGTAAAGCTTTCGCCACGGCCGGTGTTGTGGAAATGCACGGTGTAGGGGGCGCAGGCGGCGGGTGGTGTGACGAACTCCGCCACAGGGAAGTCGTCGTGGATGTTGAAGCGGAACAGGGCGTTGTTGCAGTTGCTGCTGTTGTTGTGCTGCGACCAAACGCCCGGCGTTGTCGGGAAAGCGTCGTGGCCGCCACAGCTGGCACATACCGATTGGTACAGCGTGGCCAACCTGTCGATACGGCTGGTGCCGCCGTCCACATGGTCACCGCCGCCGTCGCTGTTCTCGATGTGCAGCTCACCGAAGAAGGTGGCGTATTCCAGCTGCGATGCGGTGTTGTCTACGCAGATGATATAGAAGTCCTGTCCGTCGGTGTTGCTCTGGTAGGCGTCGCCGGTCGTCGCCATGTTCCAGGTGCCGGCGGTATTCCATTGCACCCCGTTGTAGCCCACAAAGTCTCGTCCCCAGCCCACGGCATAGACTCGGTCGCAGATGTCGGCGGCAAAAGCGGTGGGGGAGAGGTTGGGGGTCTCGTTGGGGGTGCCGAAGACAGTGCTCCACACCCGGCTTTGCAGGTCGTCGCTCAGTCGTGCCAGCAGCATGCCGGCGCCCGGGGTGTTGTAGGTGGCGTTGTAGACCATGGTGCTGCCTTCAGCCTGCGTCTGTCCATAGAGGAAGATGTCGTTGTGTTTGCCGCAACGCACAAAGTAGCACTGGTCGTAGGCGGGCGACCCGTAATAGGTGGCGCCCAGCAGACTGTCGCCGCCGGCCGAAATCTTCACCACCATGCCGTCGGCGCTGCCTCCACCAAAGGTAGGCTGCACACCGCCGCTCGGAAACGGGAGTCCTGCGGAATTGGTGCCGCCGCAGGCTACCACATTGTAGGCGTCGTCGCAGTCGATGGAATAGATGGCGTCGTCCTCGAAACCACCCACGTAAGTGCTCCACAGCAGGTTGCGCAGGTTGTGGTCCAGCTTCAGCAACACACCCTCCTGCTGGCCACCCGAGACACACTGCCAGGCGTTGGCAGTGGTGGGGAAGTTGTAGGAGAAGGTGGTCGAACCGATGTAGACATTGTTCAGGTTGTCGGTGATAATCTCACCCCGCGCGCCGTCACCGTAATTGTGGTAGAGCGAGTCGTTGCCCTGCATGATGGTGACGGGATTGTCGTTGTATCGTGCACGGTAGTTCAGTCCGTCGTTGCCGCTGCCGCCCACGTAAGTCGAGGCCAGCAGGGCGCTGCCGTCACTGCTGAAATGGCTCACGAAGATGTCGCTGCCGTCGGGATAGTAGATGTTGCGGTAGTATTCGCTGTTGTAGAAGCAGAGATAGGCCAGCTCGGTGCCGCCGTTGAAGCTGGTGTCCAAAGCATCGGGACTGGTGGGGAAGTCTGTCGACCCCGTGGTGCCAAAGATGAGCAACTCGTCAAAAGTGTTGACATACATGCTGTGCGGCATGTCGGCATAGGTGCCACCCAGATAGGTGGCGAAGAGTCGCTGGCTGCCGGTGGTGTCGAATTTGAAGATGCCGATATCGGCGTTGCCGCTGAAGTTGTCGCTGTAGGCTCCCACGGAGACGGGATAGCCGATGTTGAAGACCAATCCAGCGGTGTAGGTGTTCTTGTAGGAGTCGTAGGTGGCGGTGGTGCCCCAGTTGTCGGCCCCCGACCCGGTATAGGTGGAGAAGACCAGCGTGGGGTCGATAACGAGTGGCTCGCTGGTGTCGTAATCGCCTACGACAAAGGTGACCTGCGACCCTTTCAGTCGGTAGCGGGCGTCGACGGTCACCGTGTCGCCCTTTATCACCTGGTAGGCGTAGGGTCGATGCTCGACCACCTCGTTGACCGAGGTCTTGACAACCAGTCTCCCGTTGCTGATGCGCAGCCCTTCGGCCCCCTCGTATTGGATATGGATGTCACCGGGGTTGCCTCCGGGATGTACCACCAAGTCGTATTTCAACGCATGTTCTGCTCCATAGACCTTCAGCGTGATGTTGTCGTAAAGGTTGGGATAGTCCACACGGTTGTATCGCCGCACATGCGTCGCCCAGCGCGTGCGGTCGCGGCCGATGTAGTAGTTCTCATAGTCGTCAGTCCGCTCCCTGCCTTGTGGCGTGCATCCGCTGTTGGCGCCCGAGAAACGCATCCGGTAGGCGTGGTAGCGGTGCCCGCGCTGGTGGTGGAATCGGGAATTGAGAATTGAGAATTGAGAGTTTTGCTGGTACTAGAGGGCGTGTTCCCCAAACCGTTGGGCGACTCTTGCACCACCAGCAGGATGCCGTCGCGTTCCAAAAAGGCGGCGCCGCCATGCATCTGTGCCGCAAACCACACCGGGGAGTCCCACTGCCCCAGGTTTTCAGACAACTGCACGCGGTCGCCTACACGGACAGCTGTCGTGTCACCGTCGCCTGCTGCGGCAGCGTGGCTATACAGTGCCAATAGGCAGATGCAGAACGATACAAGTATCTCTTTCCGTGTCACCGTCGTTTTTTGGGAATTATATATAGGTAACCACTAATTATTCGTTTTATTTGAACACGAATTGCACGAATAACACGAATAGTAATTCGTTAGATTCGTGTTCACAACTAATTATTAGAGGTTATTATAAATAACGGCACTTTCTTGTTTTTATTTTGTGTTATCTGCATTACTATGAATTGTCATGCTGCCAAAATGTCATAGAAAAAGTGTATCTTTGCATTTATGATTCCGGCAGAGACAGTACAACGTATACGCGAGGCCGCCCGTATTGAGGAGGTTGTGGGAGAATTTCTTACGCTCAAAAAGCGTGGAGGTTCTTATCTGGCGTGCTGTCCGTTTCACAACGAAAAGACTCCGTCGTTCCACGTCAATCCCGCCCGAGGCATCTTCAAATGTTTCGGTTGTGGCGAGGCGGGCGACTCGGTGAGCTTCCTCATGAAGCACGAACACTACACCTATCCCGAGGCGTTGCACTATCTGGCTCAGAAATACCACATCGAAATCGAAGAGGAGAAGCCCTCGGAGGAGGAGCAACAGCGCCAGTCGGAACGCGACGCGCTCTTTCACCTCACCGAGTTCGCACAGAAGTATTTCGCCGATGTGCTCTATAACGACGAGATGGGTCGTGCGGTGGGTTTGAGCTATCTGCATGGCCGCGGACTGACTGACGAGGTGATACGCAAGTTCGGTCTGGGCTTCTGCAAGGACGAGTGGACCGATTTCACCGACCATGCCCGCAAGAACGGCTATTCCGATGATGTGCTGGTCAAGACCGGCCTCACCGTTGTCAAGGAGGAGACGGGTCGTGCCTACGACCGTTTCCGTGCCCGTGTGATGTTCCCTATCTTCAGCATTTCGGGACGTGTGCTGGGTTTCAGCGGACGTGTGCTCACCAAGGAGAAACAGGCGGCGAAGTACGTCAACTCGCCCGAGTCGGAGATCTACATCAAGAGCAACAGCCTCTACGGCCTCTATCAGGCGCGCCAGGCCATCAGCCGTGCCAACAAATGCTATCTGGTGGAGGGGAATGTCGATGTGGTATCGATGTCGATGTCGGGTGTGGAGAATACCGTGGCGTCGTGTGGTACGGCGTTGACCGTCCCGCAGATTCGACTCATCAAACGCTACACGCCCAACGTCACGGTGCTCTACGATGGCGACGCGGCGGGTATCAAGGCGACGCTGAAGGCTGTCGACTTGCTTTTTGCCGAAGGCATGCATGTCCGCATGGTGCTCTTCCCTGATGGCGAGGACCCCGACAGTTACGCCCAGAAGTACGGCAGCGAGCAGTTGCAGCAGTATCTTGCTGAGCACGAAGAGAATTTTCTGCTTTATCGGATGCGTCTTGTGGGCGAGGGAATCAAGCGCGACCCCATCCGCAAGGCGGAGCTGGAGAACAGCATCATCCAGAGCATAGCGCTGGTTCCCGACCCATTGGAGCGCGCCGCCTATATCACACAGTGTGCGTCGCTCTTTGCCGTGGCAGAGCAGACGTTGACGACGTTGGTGGCCAAACGCATCGCACAGCTGCGTAGTGCGGCACACGGCAATACACCCACTCCGGAGGCTGTCACGCCTGCTCCGGCCGAGGGAACGGCGTCGCAGCCGTCGACCGATTCGCCAGCGCCGCAGCCTACGCCAATGACGCCCACGGCGTCCAGCACAATCTCGTTGTACGAACGCCGATTGGTGACCCTGCTGGTGCGCTACGGCAACGAACAGATACCGTCGGGACGGATAGCGGATTTGATAGTCAGTGACTTGAAGAACGATGAGCTGCGATTTGACAGCACATTGATGCAGCAGATTTTCGACCTCTACGACCAGGCGATACAGAAAGGGGAACCGCTGCCCGATGCCAATTTCTTCGCCCGTTGCAACGACGTCGCTATGCGTAACATGGCCATGGGTATGTTCATCGAGGAGTATACTATCAGCAACAAGTGGAAAGACAAGCATGTGATTATCCCTCCACCCGAGCAGCGGCTGTCGCAGGATGTTGTGGAAACTGTGCTTTCGTTTAAATCTAACAAGCTGGAGCAACGCATGCGTTCGGTCGATGAGAAACTGAAGAATTGTACCGACGAGGAGGAGATGTTGCTTCTGCTGGCCGAAAAGAAAGCGTTAAAGGAACTGCATATCACCATCAACAACGGCGCCCTGCACAGAGTGATAACATGAAGTGTAATCTCGTAATAACGTAATTTCGTAATAACGTTATTACGAAACCCTCAATAACCCCTAACCAATAACCAATAACCCTTCAATAACCAATAACCCCTAACCATTAACCCTTCAATAACCAATAACCTCTAACCAATAACCCTTCAATAACCAATAACCTCTAACCAATAACCCTTCAATAACCAATAACCTCTAACCAATAACCCTTCAATAACCAATAACCCCTAACCAATAACCATTTTAATGGATCTCCAAACGCTCAAGAACCGCTACGATATTATTGGCAACGACCCCAAGTTGCTTATCGCCCTCAATAAGGCCATTCAGGTGGCCCCCACCGATCTCAGCATCCTCATCACCGGCGAGAGCGGCGTGGGCAAGGATGTCTTCTCCCGCATCATCCATGATTACTCGCTGCGCAAGCATGTGCGTCAAGGGAAAGGACTTATCTCCGTCAACTGTGGCGCTATTCCGGAGGGTACGATAGAGAGCGAGCTTTTCGGCCATGTGAAGGGTGCGTTCACGGGTGCCGACAAGGATCGTCGTGGCTATTTCGAGGAGGCCGACGGCGGTACCATCTTCCTCGACGAAATTGGCGAATTGCCGTTGGCCATGCAGGTCAAGCTGCTGCGTGTGTTGGAGAATGGCGAAATCATACCGGTGGGCTCCTCGGTGGCCCGCAAGGTGAATGTGCGCATTGTCGCCGCCACCAATGTCGACATCATGGCGGCGGTGCGCAACGGTCGTTTCCGCGACGACCTCTACTATCGTCTCAACCAAATTTCTATCTATATCCCGCCGTTGCGCGAGCGTCGCGACGACATACCGCTGCTGTTCCGCAAGTTCTCGTCGGATGTGGCGGAGAAGTACAAGATGCCGCCCATCTTCCTCACCGAGGATGCCAAGCAGTATCTGATGGGTTACCCGTGGTATGGCAACATCCGTGAGTTGAAGAATCTCACGGAACAGATTGCCGTGGTCGAAACGGAGCGTACCATCACTTTGCCCATCCTGCAGAACTACCTCAATTATGTGCCTTCCGAGAAGATGCCGGCTTTGGTGCAAGGGCAGGGCGCCTTCAACCCGTCGGCCATCTCCGACCGTGAGCTGTTGTTGAAAGCGCTTACCATGGGACAGATGATCAACGAGATGCGGTCGGAAATCAACGACCTGCGGCATGCGTTGACACAGTTGGCACAAGGCGGCGCGTTTATCCAACACACAGAACCCACCCATGCCGAGACGTCGCATCCTCTGCCAGCCACAACGTCGCATCATGTGGTGAAGCCCACCGGCTACAATGCCGTGATTACCCCTGCCGAGCCGTCGATGCCCGAGGATGTGGAGTTTCAGGATATGGAGCTTGTCGACGACGAGCCGCTGGCGCTTGACGAACGGACCCGCCGAGCCATCATCATGGCCTTGGAACGCCATAAGGGCAACCGTCGTCTCGCCGCCCAGGAGCTGCATATCTCCGAGCGCACCCTCTACCGCAAGATAAAGGAATACCATATTTGAACACCAACGACATCCATATTGAGTTGCCGCCGTCGAAGAGCCTGAGCCTCCGATGGCTGTTCTTGAATCATCTTCATGGCAAGCCCTATCACCTGCGCAATGTCGCCGTATGCGACGATGCCAAGATTCTGCGCACCCTGCTGGAACAGGTCTCCCATACCGGTGTGCGACAGTTCCATTGCGGCGCCTCGGGCATGGTGGCGCGCTGTATGATGGTGCTGCTGGCAGCGACGCCGGGCGTTCATATCTTGACGGGCGACAAGCGTCTTGTCCAACGTCCGATGGCAGAGCTGATAGAGGCGCTCAACGGCATGGGTTTCAATGTCCGCAGCACAGAGCGGGACGGTTATCTTCCTGTCCGCATCGAAGGCGACGTGCCGCGCCGCAAGATGGTCTATGTCGACCCTTCGCGCAGCAGTCAGTTTGTTTCGGCGCTGATGCTGATGGCTTCCGAGCTGCCCGAGGGCATGACGCTGTCGTTGACACAGCGTCCGGCTTCAAGACCCTATATTGAGATGACACGCAGCCTGTTGGAGTCGGTGGGTATACCGGTGCAGCGCAGCCGCAACGGGCGTATCTACACGATAGATCACCGTGACAAATCACCTATCTCCCGCACCGTGACGATGGAGTCCGACTGGTCGGCGGCGTCTGCCTTTTTCACTGCCGCTGCACTGATGCCGGACTATCGGCTGCGTCTGAAGGGATTGGAGCTGCCATCGCCACAGGGTGACAGCGTGTTGACGGAACTCTTCGAACCGCTGGGCGTGGTGGCTCGGTGTGTGCACCCACCCTATAAAGGTCGTGCCACGTCGGTCACCATTGAACGGAAAAATGAACCCACACGATTATATCGTGCCAATTTTATCGACTGCCCCGACTTGTTCCCATCGGTGGCGGTGGCTTGTGCTGCATTGGGTGTCAATGCCCGTCTGCGTGGTATCGCCAATCTGAAATACAAGGAGAGCGACAGGCTGACGGCCGTACAGCAGCTGCTTACGGCGATGGGCTGTCGGTTGGTTTGCACCGACAACGAGCTGCATCTCTATCCTTCCCAGTTGCAGGCTATCGACAGGGTGGACACCTACAACGACCACCGTATCGCCATGACCTTCGCTCCGCTGTTGCTTCGTTTCCCCGAGATGCAGATTCTACATCCCGAGGTGGTCAACAAGTCGTTCCCTGATTTCTGGACCCAGTTCGCACGGCTGCAAAGAGCCTTGAAATAAATTCACGATTCAACGCTAACTCCCATTTTAACTTCCATTTTAACTCCACCTTAGTGATGGTATGAAAACCTTGCATGTTGTCATCGGACCTACTGCGTCGGGCAAGACGGCCTATGCAATAGAGCTGGCGTTGTCGTTGCATACCGAGGTGGTTTCTTGCGATTCGCGTCAGTTCTACCAGGAGCTATCTATCGGCGTGGCACGTCCCACGCCCGAGGAGCTGGCCGCCGTTCCGCACCATTTCATTGCTTGCCGTTCCATCATGGATCCGTATAACGTGTCGGACTACGAACAGGATGCGCTGCGGTTGCTGGAACAGCTCTTTCTTCATCGCGACGACGTGGTGGCGGTGGGTGGCAGCGGTCTTTATGTCGACGCCCTGTGCAAGGGTATCTCCAGCATGCCCACCCCGACCGACGCGCTGCGTAGCCAGCTGAAGGAACAGTTTCGCACGGAGGGAATAGCGGCGATGTTCCGCCGACTGGAGTCGTTGGATCCCGACTATGCAGCGCGTGTCGACGCCCGCAACCCGGTACGCATCCAGCGTGCCCTGGAGATATGTCTGACAACCGGACGTCCCTACAGTGAGGTGCTGGCCGCCAACCTGCCAGCGCCACGCCCCTTTGCGGTACGCTACTACAACGTCGACCGCCCCACCGAGGAGTTGCGTCATCGTATCGACAGCCGCGTCGATGCCATGCTGCGCGATGGCTTGGAACAGGAGGCGCGGCGTTTGGAGCCGCTGTGGCACGCAAAGCATCCGCAGCCGCTCAACACGGTAGGATATAAGGAATTCTATGAGCCACTGCCCGACGGCAGCAATCCCTCGGCACCGCACACCATCGCCGAATGGATCAAACTCAACACATGGCACTACGCCCGCAAACAAAGGACGTGGTTCAGGAGGATTAAAGGCTAAAAACCTTAGTTTTTAGCCTTTAATCCCAGTTCCGCTCCCTTTTCCAGCATCATCTGCCAGGCGGCGTCGCGTTCGTTGGGGATGATGCCGTCGAGGATGGCGTCTTTGATGGCATCCTTGATGATGCCTATTTCATGGCAGGGTTCTAACCCGAAGGTCTCCATGATGTCGATGCCCGACACCGGGGGCTGGAAGTTGCGGATGCGGTCTTTTTCTTCTATCTCCACCAACTTCTGGCGCACCAGCTGGAAGTTGGCAAGGTAGCGACGCACCTTCTCTTCATTCTTCGAGGTGATGTCGGCCTCGCAGAGTGTCATCAGGTCGTCGATGTCGTCGCCAGCCTCAAAGAGCAGTCGCCGCACGGCGGAGTCGGTGACGATGTCCTCCGCCAGGATGATGGGGCGTAGGTGCAGCAGCACCAACTTCTCTACGTAGTGCATCTTGGCGTCCAGCGGCATCTTCAGTCGGGTGAATATCTTGCGCACCATGCGGCTGCCACGGGCTTCGTGGCCGTGGAAGGTCCATCCCAGTTTCTCGTCGTAACGTTTGGTGGCAGGCTTGCCGATGTCGTGGAGCAGCGCCGCCCAGCGCAGCCAGAGGTCGTCGCTGTGCGCCGCCACATGGTCGGTCACCTCCAGCGTGTGGTAGAAGTTGTCTTTGTGTCCGCGTCCTTCCACCGTCTCCACGCCTTTCAGTGCGGCAAACTCGGGGAAGATAAGCTGCAGCAGTCCACATTTCTGTAACAACTTGAAGCCGATGGAGGGGGTGGGGGAGAGCACGATTTTGTTCAGCTCCGTGGTGATACGCTCCGCCGATACGATATGGATGCGTGCCACGTTGCGGGTGATGGCGTCGAAAGTTTTGTCGTCGATACGGTAGCCCAGCTGCGACGCAAAACGGATGGCACGCATCATGCGCAACGGGTCGTCGCTAAAGGTGATGTCGGGGTCCAGCGGTGTGCGGATGATGCCGGCGTCGAGGTCACGGATGCCGCCAAAGGGGTCCACCAAGTCGCCAAAGGTCTCCTTGTTGAGCGACACGGCCATAGCGTTGATGGTGAAGTCGCGACGATTCTGGTCGTCGACCAGGGTGCCGTTCTCCACGATGGGTTTACGGCTCTCGTGGCGGTAGCTCTCCTTGCGGGCGCCGACAAACTCAATCTGCCAGCGGCGATGGTTGTAGTGGTATATGAATGAGGCAGTGCCGAAGTTCTTGAATACCGACACCGCGGTCTTGTGTTTGTCGCCCTCCTTGCGGCGGCTGTCGATCTCGGCGGCACTGGCTTCGGCCAATTCGATGCCGCTGCCCACACATACGATGTCGATGTCGGTGCAGTCGCGCTGCAGAAAGTAATCGCGCACCACACCGCCCACGGCGTAGGCGGCCACACCCATCTTGTCGGCCACTTCGCCGACAAGGGAATAGATGGGGTTGTCCAGTTGAACGTCCATTCTTTTTGTTGATGGGTCTTATTGGTCCAATTGGTCTAATTGGTCCTATTTTCCATAGTCTTGGGTTGAGACCAAGTTGGCATTTTCGTCGTAGAGCTCCCAGTTGCCGATACGGCGACCTGCCTTGTACTCCCCACGGTAGTAGGGGATGCCGTTCTCACGGTAGACGGTATAGGTGCCCTCTTCTTTGCCGCCGACAAAGCTGGCTTCGGTCTGCGGACTGCCGTTGGAAAAGTAGAATTTCCACAGTCCTTCACGCAGACCGTTGATGGTCTTGCCTTCGCACCGCAGTGCGCCGGTGCTGTAGAACTGGCGCACCGTCACGATGCTGTCGCGGTAGAAGAAGATGGTAGCGGGATTTTCGGCGTCGCCCAGCTCGGCCACCACCACGGAGTCGCTGCCGACGCCATAGTCGGCACCGTCGCGGGTGGTCAGTTTCCACTCGGTGCCACGCGGATGGTTGGCGTCGAAACGTCCTTCGGCAAAGCGGTGACCGTTGTCATAGTAAAAGGTCCAAGTGCCGTTGGGTTTGCTGTCCTTGGCGTCGTAGTGCTTCTCGCATTGCAGTTGGCCGTTCTCGTAGTAGCGGCGTTCGGCAACCTTGACGGCCTTGTCGTCCTTGCCCTGCAGGGTGTACACAATCTGCGGACTGCCACCGGGCCAGGTGGCGACAACTTTTTCTTCTTCATTCTTACAGCTGGTCAGTATGACGATGCCAGAGAGTACAGCCAAGGCAAGGCGAGTTGTTGTTTTCATTTTATCTCCTGTTTTTACAAGCGTATGCAAAGATAACAAAAAAACTCCCACAAGTGGGAGTTTTTTTTTGTTTGCAGTTTCTAGAAACTGTTGTTTCTTAGTATTTGTAGAAACCTTCGCCCGTCTTGCGACCCAGCAGGCCGGCGCGCACCATTTTGCGCAGCAGCGGGTGGGGACGGTATTTCGGGTCGCCGAACTCTTTGTAGAGCACCTCCATGATGGCCAGGTTGACATCGTTGCCAATCAGGTCGGCCAGCGCGAGCGGTCCCATCGGGTGGTTGGCACCGAGCATCATGCACTTGTCGATATCTTCAGCGGTGGCGATGCCATCGGCGAGGATACCCACTGCCTCGTTGATCATGGGGATGAGGATGCGGTTGACTACAAAGCCGGGGGCTTCCTTCACCTCCACAGGCTGTTTGCCGATGCTGGTGGCCAGGTCGACGACGCACTTGCACACCTCGTCGGAGGTGAGCTGGCCGCGGATGACCTCAACGAGCGCCATGCGGTCGGCGGGGTTGAAGAAGTGCATGCCGATGAACTGGGCGGGACGCTGCGTGCAGGCGGCGATCTCGGTGATGCTCAGACTCGACGAGTTGGTGGCGAAGATGGCTTCGGGTTTGCAGATGCCGTCCAGCTCCTTGAACACCTCTTTCTTCAGCTGCATCTCTTCTACGGCGGCCTCGATGACGAGGTCGGCATCGGCGAAGGTGGCATAGTCGGTGGTGGTGGTGATGTTGGCCATCAGGGCGTCGACGGCCTCCTGGGTCATCTTGCCTTTCTCAACCAGTTTTCCGTAGCCCTTGGCGATGGAAGCCATGGCTTTGTCCAGCGAGGCCTGGGTGCGGCTCTTCATAACGACGGGCATCTTGGCGGCAAAGGCCTTCACAATACCCTTGGCCATGGTGCCAGTTCCGATAACATAGATTTTCATGGTGATTGTATTTTAGGTTGTTTGTTTTATTTTTTTCTAGATAGTCTAGATAATCTAGAAAATCTAGAATCTCTAGATCATCTAGACCCTCTAGAAAATCTAGATTCTATTTTCCTTCAAA
This sequence comes from Bacteroidales bacterium, assembly GCA_017449975.1. Classification (GTDB taxonomy): domain Bacteria; phylum Bacteroidota; class Bacteroidia; order Bacteroidales; family P3; genus Colimorpha. Next base: position 16,613 of record JAFSYK010000083.1, on the reverse strand, counting down.
AACTGCCTTCTCCTTGTTCAAAAAGGCTTTCATTCCGTTTTTCTGGTCTTCGGTGGCAAAGCACTCGCCAAAGAGTTCATTCTCATAGCGGATGGCTTCGTCGGCGGGGAGGTCGTACTCTTCGTTGATGCACTCCTTGGCGGCGGCTACTGCCAGCGGTGCGTTGGCGGCAATGCTGTCGGCCAGTGCGATGGCTTCGTTCATCAGGTCGGCCTGGCTGTAGACGGCGTTGACCAATCCGATGCGCAGCGCTTCGTCGGCGCGGATGGGCTTGCCCGAGAAGATGAGCTGTTTGGCCATGCCCATGCCTACCATGCGGGCCAGACGCCAGGTGCCGCTGAATCCAGGGATGATGCCCAGGCCTACTTCGGGCTGACCGAAGCGGGCGTTGTCGCTGCAGAGACGGATGTCGCAAGCCATGGCTAGCTCACAGCCGCCACCCAGGGCGAAGCCGTTGACGGCAGCGATGACGGGGATGGGCAGCGTCTCGATGCGACGGAATACGTCGGCACCGCGCTGACCGAAGGCAAAGCCTTCCTCCTCGTTGAGGTGTGCCATCTCGCTGATGTCAGCACCGGCTACAAACGATTTCTCACCGTCGCCGGTGAGTATCAGACAGCGGGTTGTGTGGGTGTCCAGCGTGTCCAGAAAATCGTTGAGCTCACCCAGTATGGTGCTGTTGAGCGCGTTGAGGGTCTTGGGAGCGGAGATGGTGCAGATGCAGACAGCTCCGCGTTGCTCTATTTTCAGAAATTCAGCCATGATAGGATTGCTTGATTGCGTGAATGCTTGAATGTTTGAGTGATTGGAACAACTGTTTTTGTTTCGTGTCTGCAAAGATACAAAAGTAAATTGAAAACTGAAAATAAAAAAGCAAAGGCGAAGTCAAACGGCTTCGCCTTTGCTAAAGTAGAATGCGCCTTTGGGCGCGATGTGTTAGAATCTGTAAGTGACACCAATGCTCACGTTGTTCCAGAGAGCGGTGATGCTGTTCTGCGAGCTGGTGGCGTTGAAGCCAAAGTCGGTGGTGGTGACGACATCGTCAACCTCGGTACCAGGGGTGGCGCCGGCGACCTTGGTGGTGGTCTTGTTCATGTTGAAGCCCAGGCTGATGAAGTTCAGATAGAGGTCAGCAGTCAGGTTGTCGGTGAGATTGTAGCTGATGCCAGGGATGATATTGAGACCCAGATCGAAGGTCTTAGGAGCATCCGTGGTGACAGTGGGAGTGTTGGCAGCTTCAACCTCGGTTTTGCCGCCGCCCATAGCAATGGCAAGCTGTCCCTCTGCAAAGAGGCTAATCTTGTTGAAGTGGAGGCAAGTGTAACGACCATAGACACCAAATCTGAAGTCGTGAGACTTGATGGTAGTGGTGTTGTTAACAGAACCGGTAGCACCCAGATCCTGCTCGTTGACGGACTTGGTGCTGTTGAAACCAATCAACAAACCAGCCTGGAGGTCCTCATTGATTTGATAACCACCCTTCAGATTGATGTTGAATCCAGTGGTCTTGTTGGGAGTGGCAGTCCAATACTCTTTACCATCATTGGTGTTCTTGATACCTTGGTGGTTGAAGCCGAGGCTACCGCTGACCACGAACTGTGCGTTAGCTGCAAAAGCGAAAGCAGCAAGTGCGAGGGTTAAAAATACTTTTTTCATTTTGTGGAATGATTTTAGTTGTGCCTACTCTGCATGGTTTTCGGCATCCCCATTGCTTTGATTTTGATTGTGCGAAAGTACTTCATTTTTTTTAGATGTGCAAATAGTGCTTCCGCAATTATTAACAGAAAAATGTTTATTTCGTGTTAATATGTTGATTTTATGTTAGAAGTAGAGGTCTCTTTCTCCTTCGCCAATCTTGCATAAATTGCCTTCGACACGACGTTTTAACTCTTCTTTAGAGAATGTTTGGGTCAGTTTTTTGAGCAATTCAAGTCCTTTTGCCTTGGTTTCGGGCGATGCATAGTCCTCCAAATACTCGCGGAAGGTGAACATGGCGTTGGGTTTGCAGTACTCTTTGATGAGCCCCGGTTTGGCCAGATCCATGAAGTCGGCACCCACGCGACCCTTGCGGTAGCAGCCGGTGCAGAAGCTGGGGATGTAGCCGCCGTCGATCATCATGCTGATGACCTCGTCGAGCGAGCGGTGGTCGCCCAGCGTGAACTGGGCGCCGGTCTTCTGGTGGTCGCTCTCGTCGGTGCTGCCTTCGCCCTCGTCGTAGCCGCCGGGGTTGGTCTCGCTGGCGGCGGAAATCTGGCTGACGCCGTATTTGACCAACTGGTCGCGCATCTCGGGACGCTCGCGCGTACTAATAATAATACCTGTATAAGGCATGGCGATGCGGATGATGGCGATAATCTTCATAAAGTCTTTGTCGCTGACCGGATGCGGGATGTTCTCGGGCAGGCTGAACGGCGTTCCTTCGGCCGGCTCGATGCGCGGGAAGCTGACGGTGTGGGGGCCACAGCCGTAGTCCTCTTCCAGGTGACGGGCATGCTCCATGATGGCCAGTATCTCGAAGCGGTAGTCCACCAGTCCGAACAGCACACCCAGTCCCACGTCGTCGATGCCGCCTTCCATGGCGCGGTCCATGCAGGTGAGGCGATAGAGGTAGTCGCCTTTGGGGGTGTTGGCAGGGTGGAATTTGGCATATTCCACGGGGTCGTAGGTCTCCTGGAAGCAGACATAGGTGCCAATCTTCTCGGCTTTCAGTTTGGCGAAGTCCTCGACACTCATGGGGGCCAGCTCCACATTGATACGACGGATGCTGCTGCCCTTCTCGTCTTTGGCGGCGTAGCAGCGACGGATGGCCTGCACCATGTAGTCGGCATCGTTGCGCGGACTCTCGCCGCAGATAAGCAGGGCGCGTTTGTGACCCATGCGGAGCAGGTGGAGCGTCTCCTGCTCAATCTCGTCGAGGTTGAGGATTTTGCGTTTCAACGCTTTGTTGTCGCGACGGAAGCCGCAATAGACGCAGTTGTTCACGCAGGCGTTGCCGGTGTAGATGGGGGCAAAGAGCACCAGACGCTTGCCATAGATTTCTTCTTTGCAGTAGTGGGCGGTGTCGAGAATCTTCTGGATGTCGGCTTCGTCCTCCACGCAGAGCAGCTTGGCGACATCTTCGAGGTTGAGGCCTTTCAGTTTGCGGGCCTTGTTCAATATGTCGTTCAACTCACCCTCGCTGGGTGTGTTGTTTTGCAAAAGACCGTACAGTTTGTCGCGGTCGATGAAATTTTGGTTGCGCATGATATTTTGGGGTTAAAAGGTTTAAGGGTTGGAGGGGACTAATTGGTCTAATTAGACCAATTAGACCAATTGGTCCAATTTGTTCAAGTTTCAGTTTTCAATTTTGTCAGCGCTGCTTTGCACTCCACGCCTTCCAGCCGTCCCAACTGGCCGGTGAGGGTGTTGATTTGGTCCATGGTGCCCTTCACAATAAGGGCGATGACCGCCACGGGTCGGTTGTGGAACGGCAGCCCTTGGCGACACAATATAATGTCGCTGTAATGCGAAAGAATCTGGTTGACCTCGGTCGACCGATTACGGTCGGATATGAGTATGGTAATGGTTCCAATTCTCTGCTCCATCAGGTGTTAGGCTTTTGGGTTAGAAAAAGGTTGACGCTGCAAATATAGCGTTTTTTGTGAAATAATCGCTTTGCGCGATTATTTTACAAAAAATTCGCGGCCACGCTGCCACTCCTGCATCATGTGGCGGAACTCGGCATAGTGCTCCATGTCCACCTCGTCGCAGGTGATGACGATGTGACGGCTGGCGATAAGCTTGCGGCCTTTCTGTTTCACCGTAATCTCGATGCTGCCCACGCCGTCGACGCTGTAGCGCACCTCCTGTTTGCCACCCACCAGGTCGGTTTTGCGGGGCAGCTCAATGGTGTAGCGGTAGCTCTCGTCGCAGGGCTTTACCGCCACCGGTATGTTGCGGGAGGGGACGAGCAGTTCCGGGTTGATGTTCATCGTGCCTTCGTCGGCGGGCAGCGTGATGCGGCTGTAGCCGTCGGCCATCTCTTGCGGATGATAGGCCAAGGTGCTGTCGATAACCAGCGGCGCGTTGTCGTCGACGGCGGCACCGACAGGTGTCCAGGTCTGTCTCGACAAGGGGTTGATGCGGTAATGTATCTTGTCGATGATGACCTCGATGCGGAAACTCTCGGCGATGTTGTTCACAGTGCTGTCGCGTACCAACGTGGCGTCGATGCCGACACGGTTCAGCATGGCGGTGGTCATGGCAACCACGTCGGCCGGCGTGCCGCAGTTGTCGTTGTAGACCGTGGCGGCGGGCGTGATGGCGTAGTCGAGTCGTGCCAGGTCGAGGCCGTGGTGACAGACCACATTGTCGCGCACCCACCGACAGACAGCATCGGCGCGCTCCATCTGCGGCATGTCGGCCAGGGTGTCTACGTTGGTGGCGTTGGCCAGCCAGCGTTCGCCCGTCCACTGGGGCAGCTCGCCCAGCTGGACGTCTATCTCATAGCGGGTGGGCTTGACGGCATAGGGCTGTGCGCTCCAGTCGTCCTGCGGTATGTTGCGCTCGTTGCGCCACATCTCTCCGTTTACAATCACCTCATAATGCTTCACCGGATAGCGCTGCATCATGTCGAAGTGCTCCCACAACCGGGTGGTCTGGCGATGCAGTGTGTAGTCCAGCACCACCGTGCAGCCCTCTTCCAGTCCGGTGTGGATGATGGCCATCTCGCGGATGTTGTTGAGACGACCGCAGTCGGCGCAATGCGACGGCAGCTGATCCACGTAGGCGCTCGGGCGGGGTTCGACACGGCTGCCGTCGGGCAACAGGGTGTAGCACTCGTTGATGGTCAGCGTCTCAAACTGGGGGTTGTATTCGATGAAGGTCTCGCCGTTGAGGGCGTAGGCGGTGACGGCACGGTTGCGCAGCAGCTGTATCTCTTTGCGGAAACGGACATCCATGCTGCCGTCGCTGTGGGTGGTATAGGAGCGACGGATGAGCAGGTACTCCGCATCGGGCTGACCGCTCTGGGCCAGCAATGTGGTCGAAAAGACTAAAACAAAAAGGGGAAACAATATCTTTTTCATCATTTCAAAATTCAAAATTCGAAATTCTATTTTGTCAAAACCACCGGTGTGTCGGCCAGCATGCGTTGGTTCATCACCGTCTGGCGGAACATGGGCCAGTCCTGTGCGTCGTAGACACGTTTGCCCAGGATGACCGTCTCGTCGAACGACAGGGTGTCGCCCTCCATCCAGTAGCGGCAGCCGAAGCTGGCAGCGGGGTTGGCGACGCCTTCCACCATGGGGAAGTGCAGCTGCTTGTATTCGGCAGGCAGCTGTAGCGTCTCGTGAATTTCCACCAGTCGCGAACAGGCGTCGGCGAAAGGCTGCGTGCGCTGTTCCGCTTTCGTGTCAAACGACAGGTGCGACATGGCGCGAGCAAAGAGGTTGCGGGCCGACAGGGGGATGAACACGGCGGTGTTGCCGTCCAGGGTGGCGTAGTTGGGTATGCGGTAGCGGTAGGTGATGCGTACCGGCTGACTGATGTAGGAGTCGGGGTCGGTGTATTGGATATCGATGATTTCGGCTTGCGGGACCACCGCCAGCAGTTGCTGTTCCAGGTTGGTGCGCCAGAGGCTCTGCGGGGCGTTGAATACCGAACGCACACGGCTGTCGCTCTGCCCTTCGGCGGTGAGAGTCAGCGTTCCGGTCAGTGTGCCTGCCTTGTCCAGGCTGTTGTTGGCAATGATGCGGATGTAGTGATTCTCGGGGGCGGAGATAGGCGTGTATTGCAGCGTGGCGCCGTCGGGCAGGCCGATGAGGTAGCCCTGCTGCTGCTCGGCGCTGCTCCACAGCTCGCGCACGTTGGGCACCCAAGTGGGGTCAAGCATCTCGAAACGACCGTCGCGGTGACGCACAGCGCAGACACTGTGGTTGAACTGGTCGGCGGGGATGGGGTCGATGCGCTCGTGGGCCATGGTCATGGCGGCGTAGGCCTCGAAGCCCGCCGCGCGCAGCATGGTGACCAGCATGCCGGCCTTGTCCTTGCACACGCCACAGCGGTCGGTGAAGTTCATGTCGGCGTTGTGCAGCGTGTAGCCTTCGCCCTCGCCCATGGTGATGCCGCAGTAGCGGATGTTGTCGGCCACCCAGTGGGTGAGGATGGCGATGCTGTCCTGCTCGTTGCGGGCGTCAGCCAGCAGGTTGTCGACCATCTCCTGCACCTCGGGGGTGGGAACGAAGCTGCCATAGTCTTCATTGACGCCGTAGAACCAGCGCGATTTGCTCTGCCAGTCGGGTGCCGTGCTGAGCAACACCTTGGGCTCGATGTCGTTGTTGGCCAAGGTGCGGGGTTCCGGCTTCAAAGGTTGTATGTCGTTGGCGGTGAAGGTATAGGTCTGCTTGTCGCCATGTTTTGCTTGGTCGATATGCACCGTGTTGTCGGGGTCGTTGTACACCGCATACTGCAGCGTCTTGCTCGTAGGCAGGGTGACGCGGTACACACGCTTCTGCACGGGCTGGGAACTCCAGAAGGGCACGATGTCGTAGAAGTGACCGCGCATGGGGGGTATGTAGCGGCTGTCGTCGTCGGCCAGCAGGGCATAGGTGAAGCCTTTGCGGTAGGTGGTGTATTCAATCTCGTCGCCGGGCTCCAGATGGCCAATCTGTATCATCTTCTGCGATGCGCCCCAGTAGATGAGTCGTGCCGGCGCCACATAGTCGTACACTTGGCTGCCGTTGCCGTTGTGCAGCAACACGTCGGTATGACCGGTCGAGCGACGGTATACGCTGACGTTGCGGAACTCGACGTATGCCGACAGGGGGTCGTAGTCGATTTTGAGCACAGTGTTGTTGCGACAACCGGTGAGGTCTTCCACACGGATGCGCTCGTGGTGGATCACATGACTGAGACCCGATTCCTCCATCAAGACTGAGGTCGAGTCATACAGCGAGGTCTGATGTTGTGCCTGCAAAGGCAGCATGCCCGCTGCCAGAACCAATAACCAAAGACACTTTTTCATATTTTTTTTTCTTTAATTTCGTAATAACGTTATAACGATTTCTCAATTATCTATAACCAATAACCTTTAATTCACCATTAGTTTCTCCCGTTTTCCGCCTATCGTCAATGTATAGACGCCCTTGGGTAGCTGCAGCGGCAGGTAGGTGTCGCCACCGCTCAGCGTTTTCCGCATCACACAGCGTCCCAGTGCATCGTGGAGGGTCAGTGACTGTGTGCCTTCGTTGGGCAGCGCGATATGGATGCCGTTGCTGGCGGGGTTGGGGTAGCAGCGCCAGCCTGCTGCGGCCACTTCGTCGATGTCGGCATTGTTGAATTGTATTTTGAAGCTGCAGGTGGTGCCGTTGGGTTCGATGTCGAAGAGCGCAAACAGGTTCTCCGGCGTTCCGTCGGTGAGGTAGGAATGCGGGTCGGTGGTGCCGTCAAAACGGTCGTAATTTTCTCTGCCGTCGAGCGAGGCAAAGCTAACGTAGCCCTGTATGGTGTCGTGGCTACTGCCGGGACGGAATATCCAGTAGGAGTGGGCGTGGTCGGGATAGTGAAAGAAGGCGTTGCCCATGTACATGTTGCTGACCGTGGTGGTGTCGGCCCAGCGACCGATGAGCAGACCGCTGATGGGGAGCTGCGACTCGAAGGCGTCGTCACGGTTGCGGTATTCAATGGTGTACCATTGCGTGCTGTCGATGCGGGACCGGATGTAGTAGAGGTTTTGCGACGGACTGCTGCCGACGCTGTTCAGCGTGTAGGTGCCGTCCTCAGTAATCTCGATGGGGTCGTCGACAGTGTGCAGATATTTGTATTTGACGATGGCCGACGAATGGACCAGCCTGCCGTTGGCCATGATGTCCCACGGGCCGACAGGATCCACATTGGTGAAATCGGTGTAGTGGTAGAAATCGGGTATGCGAAGCGAGTGGCCCAGCTCATGGCAGAAGGTCTCGATGCTGAAGTACGACGACCCCTCGAATTCCATGTTGAAAGCGTGGAGGCTGTAGCCGTTGATTTGTACGGTGTGGTCCATCGAGTCCTGCGGGAAGAATTCCATGTGCGGCCAAAGGATGCTGGCCCAGGCGCCCACGCCACCTTTGATAATAAAGCTTACGTTGTCAATCTTCCCGTCGCCGTCGCCGTCGAGGTTGCAACTGTCGGCAACGAGATGGTTCTGTTCGACGTAGTCGGTGACGCGTGCCAATAATTCGCGCTCACGGGGATGGATGCCCATCAGCGGCACCTCGTCGGTATAGCCGTCGGGATTGCTGGCGCTGTAGGGCATGAAGTAACCCCGGGGATAGGTGTCGGTGTAGGAGACGATGTTCCCTTCGCCGCCAATCTGGTCGGCATACAGTGTACGGAGATGGATGCTGCCGTAGCTTGCGGCGATGTAGTAATTCCAAACACTGCGATAGCCCTCTTCGCTGCTGTTGAACATGGGGTCGATGTCGGCGATGTTCTTGTTGATTTCCGCGTCGTCGGCGAAACGCACAAAGATTACCAGATTGTTCATCTGCAGCGGGTTGTCGGCGGTGATGCGCTGTGCCTGTGTGGCGTGCGGCAGCGTCGATAGGATGCAGATTGAGAGGAGAAAACGAGTGGAAAGTTTCATATTTTATTGTTGTTTTTGTCGTGAAAGGGCGATAAGGCGGATAAAGAACACCAGCGTGATGGGTATCACAGCACTGTTCAGGTGCTGCGGCCAGCCAACGAGGGCTGTCAGCAACGCCAACAGCAGCAATGCCAGCTGAACGACGATGAGCCACGGCCGACTCTTTGCGCCGCGGATGAGGAAATAGAGCCAGAGAGGCGACGCCCACAGCAGGTTCAGGTTCCATTCCGTGTAGCGGTGATTGGTGCCCAGCCACAGGAAGAGCAGCAGCAGTGCCACGAGGAATGCGGCACCGTAGAGGATGATGTCCAGCCAACGTAGCGTCCATCCGTAGCGGAACGACAGCATCGTGAGTGCCAACACCACCAGCATCAGGCACCACGCCAGCATCAATGGCGAGGCCTGCCAGCCATCGGTTGCAGGGTGTTCGGGCAGTATCTGTTGCCGTTCGGCGGCTAGCGGCTGTCCGTTGCCGGTGGTCTCGGTGGCGACTTGCTGCATGAGCAGCAACGGGGCGAACATCAGCTCACGGCCGTCGCAGCGGTGGTCGGTGGGGATGCCCAGCACGATGTCGAAGGCCAGCCGCCACCACAGGTGCTCTTCCGTCGAAGCATACAGCACGTCGCGGTAGGAGGTGGGGGAGAGGGGCTCGGCATAATGCAGGCTGCGGTGTCCCAAGGCGGATTCGAGGATGTCGCGCGGACGCGTGGCGCAGTTGTCGCGGAAGAAATCGTAGCGATAGTAGCGGTAGTCGGGATGGTAGTTGTTCTCCAACAACACAAACATGTTGTCGCGCTGTTGCTGGGTGAGGTTGAGGCGCTGTTCGTAGACGGCTCGTTGTTCGTAGGTGTAGGTTTGCAGGAAGGCCCAATAGGTCGTGCGACTCAGGCAGTAGTTGAGATTGCCGCGGGCGAAGGTCCAGTAGAAATGGGGTTGGTCGAAGTCGTAGGTGCCGTAGTTATAGACGAGGTCGATGCCCTGTGACGTGTCACACACACGGATGGCGGTGTGACCGAAGTAACTCTCCACCTCCGATCCTGCCCCGCAGGTGAGCAGCGACACAAATGCATTTTCGTGCAGCAACCCCTCCGCTTTTGTCGGAACGGAGAAAAGCAAAAGACCCAAACTAAAAGCCCAAAAGAGGCGTCTATTCTTCATAAATTCTCTGACAAGTGAGTTGACTAATAGGTCTAATTGGTCCCATTGGTCTAATTAGTCTAATTGGTCTAATAATTTTTTAGTTTTTAGTGTTTACTTTTTACTATCCACCCTTAAAACTTCTCAATCCCCCGTTCCAATCCGTTCGCCTTCCACGGAGCTGTGGCGTTCTACAGCGGCGCGCGGCTCCATGCGTATTGCAGGCTTCTCTGCGGGCTGGTGCACGGTTACCTGCGGGAACGGTATCTCCACGCCGGCATTGTTGAAGGCGATGTAGATGTCTTCGCGGATATGTTTCCACAGCTCCCAGTAGTCCTCCACTGTCGTCCAGAGCCACAAGGTGATGTCTACCGAACTGTTGTTCAGTTCGCTGACGGCTATCGTCGGGGCTTTGGGTTCGTGCACGATGAGCGGCTCGTTGTTGACGACCTCCCACAGCACCTCTTTGGCTTTCTTAAGGTCGGTGCCGTAGGCCACGCTGGCCACCACATCCAGTCGGATGATGGGTTCCTTGGTGTGGTTGATCAGGCTCTTGGTAGCCAGCTCGCTGTTGGGGATGATGATGGTACGCCCGTTGAAAGGACGCATGAAGGTGTGGAAGATGCGTATCTCTTTGATATAACCCTTGTAGGGGCCGCATTCGATATAGTCGTCCACCTTGAAGGGCTTCATCAGCAGGATGATGACACCGCCGGCGAAGTTCTGCAGGGTACCTTGCAACGCCATACCGATGGCCAATCCCATGGCACCCAGTAGGGCGATGAACGAGGTGGCTTTGATGCCGACGACATCCATTGCCATGAAGATAATCATTGCCTTGAGCAGCACATCGGACAGCGATCCGAGGAAGCTTTTGAGCGAAGCGTCGGCGTTGCGCTTGTCGAGGGCTCGGATAATGATTTTCTTGAGCATCTTGGTGAGCTTGAATCCTATCCAGAGGATGAGGATGGCCACCAGAAGCCTGGGGATGAATTGGACGGTCAGCTGGGTGAGCTCGCGGACACCGTCCTGCAGGATGGTGTTCTCGCCCGAGACAACGGCCTTGAGGTCGTTGATATCCATGCCTTTAAGGCTGTCCTTGAGGGCGTTGTGGATGCTGTCGCGGGTCTGCATCATCTGGGTGAACTCGTCATCGGCAGGTGGCGGCACCGTGCTGGCGTCACTCTGCATCGCCGTCGCGGCTATCAACGAAGTGGTGTTGTCATCTAAAAGTAGCATATCTGAAATAAAATGAGTTTAACAGTCAAAAAAACAATAACTGCAAAGGTAACAAAAAAAAAGTGAATGGTGGCACCATTCACATAATATCAACTCTCAATTCTCAACTCTCAATTCCCAAGTGGTCCCCTCTGTCCACAACGGTCTCGTAGCCGATGACCCGCATCCGCATCTCCATGCAGGAGCGACATTCGGCGGCTTCGTCGCCGGTGCATATCTTGTTGTCGTAGATGGCGTAGTCTTTGCGGTGCTCGCGGGGCGACAGGTTGGGCATCACCACGTTGGCGCCGTGCAGGATGCCCTGCTCGCGTCCCCTGGGATGCAGCGTGCCCAGCGCCGTGGTGGCGGGCAGCAGCACGTTGGGCAGCAGCAGTCGGATGATGGAGAGCAGCCGCAGCGTGTAACTCACCTTGCCGTTGGGCTGATCGGCGAAGGGGGTGTTGTGTGCCGCGATGAAGGGACCGATGCCCACCATGTGCGGTTGGAACGACCGTAAGAATTGCAGGTCTTTGTATAAGGTGTCGAAGGTCTGGTAGGGCGACCCTACCATGAAACCGCAACCTACCTGGTAGCCAATCTCTTTCAGCGCGTGGAGACAGTCGATGCGGTGCTGCCACGACATCTCGGCGGGGTGCAGACGGGCGTAGTGCTCGGCGTCGGCGGTCTCGTGACGCAGCAGGTAGCGGTTGGCGCCGGCGTCGTAGAGGGCTTGGTAGCTCTCACGACTGCGTTCGCCCAACGACAGCGTGATGGCGCAGTCGGGGTATTGCTGGCGCACGGTGCGCACAATGCGGCACATGCGTTCGTCGTTGAACCAGCCGTCCTCGCCACCCTGCATCACAAAGGTGCGGAATCCCAGTCGGTAGCCCTGCTCGCAGCAGTCGTAGATTTCCTCTTCCGTCAGTCGGTAGCGTACCGCCTCGCGGTTGCTGCGGCGCAGTCCGCAGTAGAGACAGTCGTTTTTGCAGTGGCTGGAAATCTCGATGAGACCCCGCAGTAAGATACGCTTGCCATACATGCTGTCGGCAACGTCGCGTGCACTCTTGCGCAGGTACTCCACCACCTCCGCATCGTCGGTGGTCAGTAGCTGCTCCAGCACCTCGCGGCTGATGTCACGCTCCTCACGGATATGATCAATGCTGTCTATTATGGTATTCATTTTTTATATTCTCAATTATCTATAACCGCTAACCCATAACCTTTCAATTTGCAATGATACGTTTTTTTCTTCATAGGCGGGAGAAAATCTGTACTTTTGCAATCTATTATGCTTTTCAACTCGCTGTCGTTTGCCCTCTTTCTGCCGGTGGTCTTCGCCGTTTACTGGTTGCTACGGCGCTCTTTGCGTTGGCAGAATCTGTTTGTGTTGACAGCGTCCTATTTCTTCTACGGCTGTTGGGATTGGCGTTTCCTGCTGCTGATAGCTTTCACGTCTGGTTGCTCGTGGCTGAGCGGCATCCTGATGGACGGCCGTCGCCAGCGGCGCGACAAGGTGGTTATGTGGACCAACATCGCCATCAACCTGACGATATTGGGCCTCTTCAAATACTATGACTTCTTTGCCCGGTCGTTTGCCGACCTGTTCCTTGGCGGCCGATCCGATGCGCTGCTGCTCCATCTGGTGCTGCCGGTAGGCATCTCGTTCTATACCTTCCAGGCGCTGAGCTACTCCATCGATGTCTATCGTGGCACGATAAAGCCCACGCGCGATGTTGTGGCGTTCTTCGCCTATGTCAGCTTCTTCCCGCAGCTGGTGGCGGGACCCATCGAGCGCGCCTCCAGTCTACTGCCCCAGTTCGAGCGGTCGCGCCGTTTCGACTATGCCTTGGCCGTCGACGGACTGCGCCAGATGCTGTGGGGTTTCTTCAAGAAGCTGATTGTGGCCGACGGCTGCGCGGTCTACGTCGACCAGGTCTATGCAGACCCCTCGCTCTATGGAGGCGCCACGCTGATTGTCGCCGCCGTGCTTTTCTCGTTCCAGATTTATGGCGACTTCTCGGGGTACAGCGACATCGCCATCGGCTGTTCCAAATTGTTTGGCATCCGGCTGCGGCGCAATTTCAACGTTCCCTATTTCAGTCGCGACATTGCCGAATTCTGGCGGCGGTGGCACATCTCGCTGACCTCGTGGTTTCGCGACTACCTCTATATCCCGCTGGGCGGCAGCCGTGTGAGTCGCTTGCGTGTTGTGCTCAACACCATGATTATCTTCTTGGTGAGTGGTTTCTGGCATGGCGCCAACTGGACCTTCCTGGCTTGGGGCTTCTTCCATGCCTTGCTCTTTATGCCACTCATACTGCTGGGTCGCAACCGTCGTTTTCGCGACACCGTGGCGGCGGAACGTCGCCTGCCGTCGTGGGGCGAAGTGGGGCGTATGTTGCTGACCTTCGTGCTGGCTACGGTGGGGTGGGTCATCTTCCGTTCGCCGTCGCTGTCATTCACGGGACATTATTTTGCCGGCATGGTCAGAGGGGGACAGTTCCTGTCGCCCACCAATGGCGACTTTCCGTTTCTGATTCCCGCACTGCTGATCCTGCTTGTGGTGGAATGGTGCAACCGCGACCAGGAGCATGAGTTCTGCCGTCAGCCGCACCGCCGTTGGCTCCGCTGGCTGTGCTACATGTCGGTCATCTTCATTATCCTTGCCTATATGCAAACCAGCGAAATGCCTTTCATCTACTTCCAATTCTAACGCACTAATCCCTTATTATTGCCTTTGCATTTGCCTTAACTACTTAACTACTGTCTACTTAACTACTAATCTTTGAAGCCTTTCCTTAAAAATACAATCCTATTCCTTCTGCTCTCGTTGCTTTTTGTCGAGGCAATGATCCTTCTCTTGGGCGGCAGTGGCAAGTTACGCAATGTGAGCTATCTGCTTCAGGTGGGCGACGGCCTCTACACAAAGGTCAAGGAGACCGACACGGTCCGCGATGTCGACGTGCTCTTCCTCGGCTCGTCGCATTCCTACCGCACCTTCGACCCGCGCATTTTTGATTCTTGTGGCATTCATATCGTCAATCTGGGTTCCTCCAATCAGACGCCGTTGCAGTCCGAGGTGCTGCTGCGTACCTTGCTCCAGCGTGTCAACCCACGGTTGGTGGTCATGGAGGTGCATCCCGACATCATGGTGCTCGATGGTGTCGAGTCGGCCATCTATATGATCAGCAGCATGCCGCCGTCGTGGCCGATGCTGCGCATGGCGTTGCGCACCCGCAACTGGCGTGTGCTGATGACGGCCCTCTATGCCATGCCGCACAATGGGTTGTCGCCGTCGTTCCGCCATTTTGTCGAGGAAGAAGAGGGCTATGTCGAGGGAGGCTATGTCGAACATCCGATGGAGTGCTACTCGCCGCAGCCGATAGAATCAAAAGCCATCGTCAACGTGACGCAACAAGAAGAGGCGTTGGCCCGTTGCGTGGCGTATCTGAAAGAGCAGGGCGTACCGTACCTGCTGCTGGAGGTGCCCGACACGAAGGCGCTCACCGATTCCTATACCAACCTGTCCGATTTTCAGGATGCCATGCGGCAATACGGAAACTACCACTATTATCCGGTGCCGCTCGACGACTCGCTGCATTTCTACAACGCCAACCACCTGAACCAACGCGGCGTCCAAATCTACGACGCCTTCATCATCGACACGTTGATTGCACCTGCGCTTGGCGGGCTTTAGTGTCATAGGGATGTGTATTCTTTGCCTCCGTAAGTTTGTTTCTTATTTAATGGATAGCTCGGCGATGCGGCCTTTTGCGTTGCTTACGATAAAGGTGAAGTCGCCGTCATCTTGGAGGCGAAGGCGGGTCTTGATCATGTTAATTCCTTCGTCTATCAGCATTTTCTTGGTGACATTGCCCTCGGGACTGAATCGGTATGCGGCAATGGCTCCGTGTGATATTAAGAAAGCGCCGGTGGCCGCTTGGTTCGGTTCGTAAGTCTCCGGCTCACTGGCCGATTCATTGGTGATGAGGATGATGTCGTTATCTACCGACACTATATCGGTCTCTGCACTCTCACTGAAGTCTGCGTTGATGCCGTTGCTATGCATGATGGGACGTGTCCAGACGATGTGAGCCGTGGAGTCTACTTTGACAAGCAGCATCCCCATGTAGTGGTAGGTCGAACTGGTTGCACCGGTTGAGGTGCGTGTGGTTTTCTCTTTCCAGGTGCGCCCGTAGAGCACAGCACCACCATTGGTCAATGGGAGTTGAGCGCGGGCGGAGAGAAGGTTGATGTCGTCCGAGATTATCCTCGACATGATTGACTCGTTGTAGAATACGCGGGCATCCTCTTTGTCGAAAGTATGGCTTTCTGTGCCCGCCACCCGACTGTCGCCTATATCGAAAAGATAGGTAGAAAAACCTGTGTAGACAGCACCGTGGGTGACAACAAAGCCTGACAGAAATCCTCCGGCCCAGCCTATGCCTTTGTCACATTCGAGGGCACTCATCAGCAGCTTGTCGCCATAAACGTTGAGAAGTGACAGTTGTCCGATAACATTCTTTGTGCTGAAGAAGGCATTACGGGTGTTGAGGCTGTCGGAAATGCTGGCCTCGATGACGGCAGTGTTGTTGTCTATGTCGTTGAAATGCCCTGCCGTAGCCAAGCGTCCGTCATCAGTGACCAGTATTTGAGAGATCGCCCTCACAGGCAGAAAGCGCTGCCAACGGCGTTTCATGGAACGGTCGAATACCATGGCTAGTACTTCGCTTTGGTCGTTTTTCTCGTCGACAAATGCATAGATATAAGCGAGATAGTTGCCCGAAGGAGAAATCGCCAACCAATCATAGGGATACACTTTTTTTCCTATTTTTTTATCGATTATCAGACTGTCAGAGGTAATGGTGAACGATAGCAGGTCGACGGCAACATGTCGCAACGAATATTGCTTCTTGTCGCAATGGATAATGAGTATGTTCATTTGGTTTCCATTGCGATGTACATGGTAGATTTCGTCTTCTTTGGTGTTAGGTATGTCCACGCGATGCAGCTCGGAAAAATCCTTGGTTAGCTCTCGCACCATGATGCCTTTCGTTTTTCTAAAAATACTGTAATTGGGTTCTACAGAGTAGTAGTTGCCGGGGCTGATGGCCTTGTCCACAATGATTGTAGTGGGATCGTATCCGGCACGATCTCCTTTTTCGCCCATGGAGAATGTGATGTCTTGCGACAGACCTGTGAGCGACAGGATGATGGCTATGGTGGAGAGGATGGTCTTTTTCATTTGTTTGATTGGGTTGGGATAAAGAAAAAGTGCTCCCCTCGTGGAAAGGGGAGCACTTGATTGTTCGAGTGTTAGCAGAGCTCGTGGATTACGAGGCCGGAGCGGAGTTTGGGCTCAAACCAGGTGGTCTTCGGGGGCATGATGTTGCCGGTGTCGGCAATGTCGATGATCTGCTTCATGCTGACGGGATAGAGGGCGAAGGCGACCTTCATCTCTCCGTTGTCGACGCGACGTTTCAGCTCGCCGAGACCGCGGATACCGCCGACGAAGTCGATGCGCTTGTCGGTGCGGAGGTCCTTGATGCCGAGCACCTTGTCGAGGACGAGGTTGCTGAGGATGGTGACATCCAGCACACCGATGGGGTCGTTGTCGTCAAAGGTGCCGGCCTTGGCGGTCATCTTGTACCAG
>JAFSYK010000082.1 GCA_017449975.1 Bacteroidales bacterium | reverse complement strand
GTTGGCCTCGCATCTGACGGATACGGTCTACATGGATACGAGGTGGAGTGGCCTGCCATGGGGAAGATACAGCTGGGGCGTGACGTGCTATTACGAGGGCAACCGTCCCTTCTCCGACACCACTTGGTCGGTGCTGCTCGACAAGGACATGACGACCACGTTTGAAGCGAACATCACCACCAATACGGAGATGTCCGCCTCGGGTGCCGTGGTGACGCTTTCTTCTCCTGGTCATACCTATCAAACCGCAGCCGATGCCAACGGACACCTGCTATTGCCAGACGTGTATCGCGACCAATACGAACTACGTGTACATCTTGACGGCTATGTGGATGTGTTCTCGGAGTTGTCGGTCTTCGAGCCGCAACAGGTCGACATTGAGCTTCTGGAAGCCGTCTATGGCATCGACAGCCTGTATGTGTCGTCAACGGGTTTCGCGTTGTGGCTGATGAGCGACACGTTATACCGTGACTTGCAGTATGTTGAGCTGAGGCTGAATGGACAAGCGGCAGGCGTCGCAACGGGGGCTTCGTTCCAGTTTGACGTCAGTGGATTGACGCCTGGCGACACCTGTTGGGCCGAGGTACGTCCCGTCTATCTCTCCGACACCTGTGCCTGGCGCTCGGCGGAGTGGGTGTATCGGCCCTGCTCCGATTATCAGGGAAGCGTCAGTGGCTTACAGTGGTCAATCAACAACGATGCAGTGCTGCTTTCGTGGGAGCTGCCCGAGGGCGATTCTGTCTTAGGCGCTCGTCTGTACCGCGATGGCGAGTTCCTCGCTTTTGTGGAAGGTAGCACCTATCTCGACCCAACGGTGGTGATGCATGGCGAAGTGACCTACTGCCTGCGTTTGGTGTATTACGGCGCGATGGATGGCGACTATTACTCCATGTCGTGCGAGGAATGTGCTGTGGCTTCGTTCCCGCTGTTCTGCGACCCGCCGGTGAACTTGGAGGGTGAGAACTATTACCATAGCGAAACGGACTATGGCGCCTTGATTTCGTGGGGCGAGCGCCCCGACCCGGTCCAAAGCTGGCTGTATTATGACAATGGCGTCTATAAACGTTCTTTGGGCAGTGACAACGAGCCGATCATCTTCTGGAGCATCCGCTTCGATGCTGCTGATTTGGAAGACTATGCCGGCACTGCATTGAAGAAAATCTCGCTCTTCGACGTGGGGGCGGGCACCTATCAGCTGTGGGTTTATGTGGGTGGCGAGACAGCACCGCGCACCTTGGTGTGGTCGCAAAACATGACCTTGAGCAACGCCCACGACTGGCACGAGGAAACCATTAATTCCGCAGTCGAAATCCCAGAGGACGAGCCGCTGTGGATCGTCGTGGGACAGCAAGGGCTGAGCCGTCCCGCCGCTGCTTGTGCCGACCAGGGCAACCCCAACGGGCGTTGGGTCTCGCTCGACGGTGAGCATTGGCTGGATTTGGCCGTTTTCAACATGCAATACACCTGGATGCTGCGTGCCTTCGTCTCCAACCGCACGGGGAAGATGCTGCCTTTGGCGGAAGACGGCTATGCCTTGCAGCATTATAACCTCTATCGTGCCTACGACAACATGGATTATCAGCAGGTGGCGACCATTCCCGCCGTCGAAGGCCAGGTCTTCTACCAATATCGCGATGTGCTGATGGATGAAGAACACAGCGAGTTCTATTATCGTCTCACTGCCGTTTATCTCTCCGATGATGGCGAGACCTGTGAGTCGGACTTCGCCACGGCCTTGTATGACCCCGATGTGCAGTATGTGTATGTCGATGACAACTGGTCGACGGAGGAAAGGGCAGAGGCTGCGCTGAAGCTCTATCCCAACCCTTCCAACGGGCAAATCACCATTGAGCAGGAAGGAATGCAGAAGGTGGTGGTTTACAATGCTTTGGGACAACTGCTACTCGATAAAGAGGTCGGCGCTGACCAATTGCAGATGGATTTGACGGGATTTGGGAATGGCATGTATTGGATTAGAGTGATGGCGCAGAGCGGATCGGTGACGCGTCGTTTTGTGCTATCCCGTTGAGCATTGCTCTAAAATTCTTACCTTTGCCGCCTAAAACGGCCCACGATGATTTCAATCCAAAACCTCAGCATGCACTTCACTGGTGAAGACCTCTTCACCGACATTTCCTTTTTGATTCGCGAGAAGGACCGCATCGGCTTGGTGGGAAAAAACGGCGCAGGAAAAACCACCCTGCTGAAACTTATCTGTGGGTTGGAACAACCTTCCAAGGGCGATGTCATTATCCCTCAAGGTGTTACCATAGATTATTTGCCTCAAGAAAAGAATGTCAACAGCACGAAAACCGTTTTGGATGAAGCGCTTTCCGCTTTTGATGAATACCATCAACTGGAGCGCGATGTGGAAAAGTTGCAGCAGGAACTAGCCGACCGCACCGATTACGAAAGCCCGCAATACGAGAAACTTATTGTCAAGCTGAATAATTTGAACGACCGTCTGGCTTT
>JAFSYK010000081.1 GCA_017449975.1 Bacteroidales bacterium | reverse complement strand
TCGTTTAAGGCACTTTCTCTGTCAAAACTATATTTACTTACGACAGGTGTTATTGTGCGTCCTTTTCGTCCGGCGACAACAATTGCCCATGATTGAGCTTGTGTTTCGATATTGGTCATGTAAAAACCAGGGCCGAAATCTAGTTTTTTTCGACCTGCTTTTGCAAGTGGTAGAGGAACTTGAACATAAGATCCGTGGAAAAGCGTCATCATGCTTTAGCCTCCTTTTCCCAATTAGATAATGTCTCAAGCGTGTCATCAACAACCCAGTCGAGGCTTTGTGTATGAAGCATGTCATAGTATCGGAACAGACGTTGGTGTATCAAGTCCTGTGCAAGGAGACGGTCATGCATTTCTTTGCCACTGATTTTGGCGCCACGAGCAGAGGCCTCAATGGCCATCACGACAAAGTGCACTTGCCGATACGCCTTATCCTTGTCAATTGTCAGAGTATCCATAAATCATTCAGCATATTATTACGGGATAAACTAAAAAACTATCATTACAAACGTTCCCTGCTCATAAAAATTGCAAGTTATTGTTTTTTTTATTCTACATTATTGAAAAAAGTAGTAACTTTGCAATTGTCAGTTGTGGAGAATCTGGGACTGGTCGGCACTTCGATAAAGGAAGAGCCATACGTAGGAAGCCTGCGGACACAGGTGCACGGCACCGGACGCTTCTCACATATCGGCATCTTCCTCCACTGGCTGCTCCCAGCACACTGGTGGGATGCCATGATGCGATTCCTTGGAAGAATCTAAAAAAAATATAGCATTGTTTACCAGTTACATACCTCTAAAATTACCTATGGATTAAAAAAATAATCATAATCCACACAATATTTGATGTCATAGATGGTTATTATGACGATTAAATTTTTAATCCATGGTCTAATTTTAAATCCAAAAACATGGCAAGAAAAAAGAAAGAAAAGGATGAGTCACGTCAGAGCGAGAAAATCCGACTGACCAAGGCCGAGGAACAGGTGATGCAAGCAGTGTGGCGTATCGGAAAGGGATTTGCCGGCAACATCGCCGCCGCCGTGGACGAGCCCAAGCCCGCCTACCGCACAGTATTGACCGAAATCCGTATTCTGGAGCAAAAAGGCTTCGTTGGACACAAGGAGTTCAACGGCAACAACGAATATTACCCGCTGGTGAGTAAGACCGACTACAGCGGACGCATGTTGGGCACGCTGATGGACAATTACTTCGGCGGCAGTTACCGCCAGTTGGTATCCTTCTTTATGGAGGACAAAAGAATCAACAAGGAAGACCTCGATGCGTTAAGCCGAATCATAGAGGCAAAAAGAAAGGAGGTTGAACAATGAGATATCTCTTGTTGGCCACAACGGCGACGGCCCTGTTTTTTGTCGCATATTGGCTGCTGATGCGTAACGAAAAACGCCACAACATGGTGCGGCTGTACTTACTTGGCACGCTCATGCTGGCTTTCTTGTTGTCGGCCGTTCACCTGCGCGTGACCGTGCCACAGCATTATGTGGCCCAAAGCGAGACCGCGGTGGAAAGCCATTTTAGTTATAATAGTTTATCTAGTTATTCAAGTTTATCTAGAGATTCTAGTTTATCTAGAGATTCTTGCATCTCTTGGAAGCAGCTGCTCCGCTGGCTTTGGCTGACAGGCTTCGGTGTGGCACTGACGCTGCTGGCTGTTCGCCTGCAGCGACTGTGGCACAGGCTGAGCATTCTGCCATACGAAGAGTACGACGGCTTACGCCTTACGTTGCTCGACGACGACACGCCGGCCTTCTCTTTCGGCCGTCATATTGTGGTCGGCACGCTTAGCTTCACAAATACTGAAGTACAGCAGATTGTCGGACACGAGACAGTGCACGCTCGACAGCACCATACAGCCGACATATTGTTGTGCGAGGCGGCCAAATGCGTGCTGTGGTTCAATCCATTCGTGTATCTTTATGCACGCGAAATGAAGCGTGTGCACGAATACATAGCCGACGAAGAGATGATGAGTGCCGACTATGCCGAACTGTTCTACCATCAGTTGAGTGGCCAGCGATACAGCACACTATGCAACACCTTCGACTACGGCATGGTGCAAAAGCGTATCGCCATGATGGCGCGGCAGCGGTCTGTCCGTGGCTGGCTCAAACCGTTGGCAGCACTGCCCATCGTGGCCGCAATGCTGCTCGCCGCCTGCCAGCCCAAGACTAACAACCTTCTAGTAGGGCAATGGGAATACGTCAGCAACAGCCGAGAATTTATATATGATGACGGACAGACCAACTTCCAGATAAAAGAGGACGAACCTGACAACACATACCCGCGAATAAGCGACCTCGAATTCCGCGCCGACGGCACCGCAACTGTGGCAGCCTGGGATGTAAGCAAATGGGTCTCTGTCGAGGGAGATGACTCCACAAAGGTTATCAAGCCCGATGACTGCTATGACTACACCCTCTACGCCATCGAATGGCAGATTGTGGCCGACACGCTCCTGATGTACAACGAAAAAGGCGATCGCGAGGCATTTCACATCGTCAGCCTCAACGAAGACACACTTGTATTTGTCTCAAGCAGCATTTTCCGTCTTCACAACCACAGCGACGACGGAATCACCCGAGAAACCTACACCTACCGACGGAAGATATAATCTAAACTCCACATAATCATGAAGTATACAGTAATTATGCTGCTGTTCCTCGGAGCAGTAGCAGAGGTGACATACGCCCAAGTTACAGACACAACAAAGACCGACAGTATCCAGTTATCGCCGTCGGCAAAGACCATGAAAAGAGTGACAATAAGCGCCAATAAACCGCTATATGCCGTCGATGGCGAAAAGCAACTCTACAACACCGCAGAAGACCCCAGTGTGCAGACGGGTACGGCGAGCGATGCCCTCCAGAACGCCCCAGGCGTGGAGGTCGACGCCGAAGGCAACATCACACTGGGCGGCTCACAGGGCGTCGAGGTGTGGATCAACGACCGCCCGTCGAACCTATCGGGTGAGAGCCTGCGACAGTATATTAAAACATTGCCAACCAATGCAATAGAACGCATTGAGGTCATTACAAATCCATCGGCGCGCTACGGTGGCTGAGGCCCGGTGGTCAACATCGTAACGACGGTCAAAGTGTCACGCAACGAGTTCCTTTCGTTCGGTACCAATGCCAACATACGTCCGCAGGTGTCACCCTGGCTGTCGTATGTCTATGCCAACGACAAGTTTTCCATCAACGCCTATATGGATTACAGCTACAGCCGAAGCTGGAACGACCAGAAGGGCGGCATGGCAATGCTTACGCCGCAGGGCGACACCACGGCACTGAAGTCGTACACCTCGCACGGCGACAACTGGCAGCATGGAGGCTACTTCTACGTCGGAGGGCACTTCAATATCGACACCCAGCGAACCCTCGCCTTCTGGGGCGGCGCCTATCCGATATCCATTCGCGGCGAGTCGCATACCGATATGAGTTGGCAGGAACTGGTCTATTCCCCAGGCGACTACAGCTACCGTGCCAGCTCGTCATGGGAAGTCCCTCAGGGCGGCTACTATGGCGGTCTGGACTATACGTGCCGTTTCGGAGCTGGAAATAGGAGCAGGAGCTGCATACGACTTTCCGAGCAGCTACGCCTATACAAGCGACAGCCTCCCCTCGATGCATCGCGACACCTTACGCAGCTATTCGAAGACATCGCACAATTTCAAATACCATGCCTATACCACGCTGCTGAGGCGTTTCGGCTACCTGACAGTCAAAGCGGGACTTCTGCTGGGCGAGAAATGGAGCTCTGCAACCTACGACGGCTACACGCATGTTGTCACCAAAGGGCACTGGGTGCCCGTCGTGCCGTCGCTGCACCTCACCTACCGAACCCCGAATATGCACAATTTCACGTTAAGCTACACCCATCGGACATCAGTGCCCACCGCCGACCAACTCACATCGTTTGTCAACTACGATATCTACAGCTACAGCATCGGCAACCCCGACCTGTTGCGCCACACCCACAACGTCGAGGGCGGCTGGAGCAAATACTATGAAGGCTTCGGGAACGTTGGCGTTGATGCCTTCTACCATGCCAACACCGGCGGAATCTTCAAGATTCCGATTGTCAATCCAAAAAAGACACTGATCGGGAAATAGAGATTCCTCACTTGATTTTTGCGGGTGTTCATTGTCGGCGGGAGGGGTAAGAAATCACTTTCCGCCGCCATTGTTCTTGTAAAATCCATTTTTTCTCGAACAGTGAGTGTATTTCGTGA
>JAFSYK010000080.1 GCA_017449975.1 Bacteroidales bacterium | reverse complement strand
CTTGATAACCTTGTTGACGTAGTCCTCGCTGTAGGCGCAGGCCACGATGCCGTACTGCCACTTGGCGTCGGCGGCGGTGGGGTTCATGCTCTGGGCGTAGATGTAGAGTTTTTCTTCCTCATCCTTCACCAGCCAGCCGAGGTCCTTGAACAGGTTGTAGTTCTTCACCACCTGCAGGTATACTTCGGGCGAATGCTCGTCGGTGCCTTTGGGAAGGTCGATCTCAGCCTTGGTGACATGCAGCAGGCTATAGGGGTTGCCCTCGCACTCCA
Source organism: Bacteroidales bacterium (assembly GCA_017449975.1). Taxonomy (GTDB): domain Bacteria; phylum Bacteroidota; class Bacteroidia; order Bacteroidales; family P3; genus Colimorpha. Next base: position 4,050 of record JAFSYK010000080.1, on the reverse strand, counting down.
CGCGAGCTTCCTCGCTGTTCAGTACGTCGTAAGGACGCGATGCCAGTTTCTCGACAATGTCGACGGGCGGGCGAAAGCCCTTGAAAGGTTTAATGATTGACATAGGATGTTTGTTTTATTGTTAGAATGTTGAAATGCTTGAAGGTTTGCGTTTTTGGGTGTATTGACCTGACCGTATTTGAAATTAGTCTTTTACCATTTGAGTGATGGCATCAATCATTTGTAAAAACGATAGAACGTTCTTCATCCGAAAGGCTCATCGTATTACTATTTTATCGTGCTCTACATTCTTGTGGAAAGGGGAGAATGACCAAGTCAACCAGTCCTTTTTTGTGTATAGGTGGGGGTTGATTTCGACCCATAGGTCCCATCCCGATTCCCTCAATGGATAACCGTAGGCATCGTGATCTTCGCTGGTGATTCGGTCTTTGTCCAACAATACCAGTAGGTCGTAGTCGCTATCAGGACGTGCGTCGCCACGGGCCCGAGAACCGTAAAGCCATAAGGAGGCTCCCGCAGGCAAAATTCGGTCGGCGGTTTCTTTGATGCGTTCTATGACTTTCTGTTGCTCCATTGATTCCAATGTGCAAATATACGCATTTCTTCTTATTTAAAGTATCTGCGCGGTGTGGTTTTTGGTGTTGACTTTGCCGATGGCGTCGATGATAACGCCCTGCTCGTCGATGACATAGGTGGTGCGGAGCGTGCCCATCGTCACCTTGCCGTAGTTCTTTTTCTCGCCCCATGCCTTATAGGCTTTGAGGATGCTCATGTCGGTGTCGGCGATGAGGTGGAAGGGGAGACTGTATTTCTCGATGAAACGCTGGTGGCTGGCGGCACTGTCTTTGCTCACGCCGAGCACGTTGTAGCCCAGCGCAAGGAACCGCTCGTAGTTGTCGCGCAGGTCGCAGGCCTCGGCGGTGCAGCCCGGTGTGCTGTCTTTGGGATAGAAATAGAGGACCAGCTTCTTGCCGGCATAGTCGGCAAGGCTGACACGCTCGCCAGTCTCGATAACGCCCTCAAAATACGGGGCTTTGGTTCCAGGTTGTAGCATGGGGTGAATCGTTGGTTGATACGTCTATGTTTACTCTAACAGCTTAAATAATCGGTGCCGTGTTCTCCTGTTCAATGTCGGGCATCAGTCGTTGTACCACCTTGTGTTTGTAGAAGAAGCGGGCGGCAATGACGCGGATCACCGTGTAGGCAGGGATGCCGACAAGCAGACCGATGGTGCCGCCTATCTCACTGGCTATCAGCAATACGATGAATATCTCCAGCGGTTTGGATTTGATGCTGGTGGAGTAGATAACGGGTTGGTAGATGAAGTTGTCGATCAGCTGGACACACAGCATCACGGCAAAGACAATTAGCGCAAACGCCCAGATGGGGACATCCAAGCCCACGCCGGCGCCGTATTTCAGTATGATGCAGAACAGTACGCCCAGCACTTCGCCGATAAGGGGACCCACGTAGGGTATCACATTCAGTATGCCGGCGATAAGGGCGATGCCAATGGCGTACTCGGCACCCATGCGGGCAATCAGCCACAGGCCCAAGAAGTTGGCGGCAATCACGCCAATCACCTCGATAAGGAGGCCGACGAAATAGCGCGACAGGAGATGGGTGATGTCGTTGAGCGCTTTCTCCACGGTCTCTTCCAGATGGTTGGGAAGCCATGCGCTTATAATCTTGTAGAACAGCGTCTCGTCTTTGATGAAGCAGAACGAGATGAATACCACGGCGAACAGGCCCACGGCGACGCTCACCGCTACCGAGGCGACAGAACCCAGCAGCTGGGAGACGTTGGAGAAGCTGACGATCGATTGAATCTTCTCCAGCAATAAGGACACCACGTCGAAGTTGGCACCCAGGGAGGGGAACATGCCGATAATCCAGCCGTTCAGCTGGTTCAACAGCGAGTCGTAGGGCATGGATTCGACATTCATCACCGAGGTGTCCAGCACGATGAGCAAAACGGTGGGTATCACCTGTGTGATAAACAGAATCAGCAGGGCCAGTATGATTGCGATGGAGAGGATGGCCAACAGCCCGTCGGGCAGCGATTTGCCGCGGATCTTCACTTTTCGGAACAGATGCATCATGGGATGTCCGATGAGTGATACCACAAAAGCCAAAATGATATACACCAATATACTACTGAAATACCAGCAGAGGGCGCATATCAGTGCGATAACGCCCAGTTTCATTACCCATCCGGACAGTCGGTCTACTTTTCTTTCGTTTTCCATCTTCTGTTTTTATTTGAATAGGCTATAAATATTTACTGTTGTTTTGGATTGGCCATCTCGCTGGCCCGTAGCGCCATGTTCCTTTGCAGGAAGGGAGCATAGAAAAGAATCTCGAGACAGTGGTAGTTGCCTTCGACGCCGATGAGCGGCAGCATGTAGTCGTTACGGCTGTAGCCGTCGACGCAGTTCAGCCGTGAGGCTGTGTCGAGTGCGGCGGTCAGCGTGTCGTTACGGAAAATCCATGTGGCGGGCTTGCTGTCGGTACGCCAGTTCACGGGGTTGATGGCCATGCGGTTGCCTTCGCTGAGCAACTGGATGGCACAGTCGGGTGTACGCACACTGTTGAAGCAGATGGTGACACCGAGGTCTGCACTGTCGTGTGCCGCACGGATATGCGTCGTTGCGGCCAGGTCGTCGTCCGTCACCTTCCAACCGATGACGTAGGCCGCCACCATACGTTGAGCCGCCTTGTCGCTCAGGTTTTTCAGCAACTCCACCACGCCGACAGCTCCTTGGCTGAAGCCAGCCAGGATGAAGGGACGGCCGTCGTTGAGGTGCTGCAGGTAGTAGTCGAAAGCCCGTCGCACATCCTCCATCGCCACCGGAATCCGTTGGGCCACAAGGCTGTCAGCGGTGAAGGTCTCCATGGTGCACTGGCGGTAGTAGGGCGAATAGAAGTTCAGGTCGCCCGACAGCAGTCGGTCCACGCCGACCATCTCGCCCTTCAGCAACGCCCGCAGGCTGTCGTTGTAGGTGTCGGAAAAGTGCTGCGCCACGCCCTCCAGGCTGTAGTCGCTTGTCTCGGTGGAGACGATATAGAAGATGTCCACCGCCGCCGACCGATCCACGACATACCATTGTGAGCTGTCGGCATAGTCTGGCGTTGTGGGCACGGCCACCGTGTCTGTTGGGGCATTTTGTCGGCAAGCCACCAGCATCAAAAGTAGCCCCCATAGTAGGGGCGTACTCCCGTGTACGCCCAATAAAGGGAGATGGAATTTCATGGTACTTTCTATTTGACCGCTAAGATACTAACTTTTTCCGACATACGAGCCCCGTTTTGCAAAATACGGAATATCTGTGTATATTTGCAAATTGAACAATCATTGAAAACCATGTGTACGTACACTATCACAGTTGACGAAACCGCATTGAGGAGACTGCAACCCTCCTTTAGCCGTGAGTCGTTTGGCCGTTGGCTTCAGCATCACGTAGATACCTTGGTTGAAGACATGGTTGCCGAACAGCATCCCGATTCACCCATTGCCCGTACCGAGGAGGAGATGAGAGCCATTGTGGAAGAACGGTTGTGCCTTATGGAGTCGGGTAAAGCCACATACGTTGATGGTGAAACCGGTTTCGCCCAAATACGAGCACAATATGGTCTATAAGTACCGATGGCTCAACCAAGCTCTTGACGATTTGGATGAAGTAAGCGGCACAGGCACCTATGTCTATCATGCTCCGCAAGGCTCTTTTTATTACACGATTGATAACCACTCGCATGAGGTTCCTTTCACCGTTGATGGCCCTGTGATGAGAGTGGCACTTCCAGGGAACCCCAATGCCGTCTTTGTCAGACAATAGTGAGAAACAAATAATTAGAGGTTGCGCCCGACACGTATCAGGGAAAAGAAAATGAAAAAACATTTTATACTTCCGGCATTGATGGCAGGACTGGTGTTGTTCTCCTCGTGCTCGGAAAAGGACAACAAAGATGATAACGATAACACCGCTACCTCTGGACAGCGTCTGGAGAAAATAACACGTTTCGAGGAAGGTTACAGCAGCAAGACAAGGG
>JAFSYK010000079.1 GCA_017449975.1 Bacteroidales bacterium | reverse complement strand
TATGTTTACAAAAACAAGAAACATCGAGTTATAGAAACAAGTTATTGGGTAAGCAATTATGGTCGCATTATTACTTATGTAGATTGGGATGGCACGAAAAATGCCATTAAGTTGGATGTTTTAGATTATGTTCAGGAAATATCTGAAGAAGAATACAATTCACATACAAACAAATAGAGCATGAGTACAGAGTTTATTATCGGAACAATTATTGGATTAATTGGTATCATACCAGTCGTCATCCAAATTGTCAAATGGGTCAAGAAGCCCAAACTTACTGATTTGATGAAAAAATTGGTTGATAATAGTTTGTCAACGAAGACTCACAGGAAAATCCTTCAGAAGATGAATGTGATACTCCTGCGTTCTGGAAAGCATATATCATCTGAATATATCAACAATTTTGTTTTGAATAAGCGTGGTAAGGAGGCGGTCTTTACTGACTTATGCCTACAAAATGACTGGGAGCCCACCAAGGAACTGTGTGAGATGTTTATGAATGGCGATTATCCGTCAATCAGGAAGAAGTATTGTGATATGAAAAATGCGCAACAGAAAAGAGATGAGCCAACTGCTGATACGGTTGTGAAAGTTGAAACCGTTCCTGCACAACCAACAGGCAAGGAGGTCGTATATTTGTCAGAACTACTCAAAGAGCGTTTCCCAGATTGCTTTAATCGGTTAACTTCAACACTAAAGAAGCACAATGTAGAATATCGTCTGCTGAAGGGCACGAAGGATATTTGGTGCCGAGATTATATGCCTGTTCAAACAGAATCGGGCAAACTTATTCAATTCAAGTATGATCCAAGCTATCTGAAAGGCAAAAGGGAATGGGAGGAGTCTCGTTCAGATGTAAGAGAAATATGCAGGTTGAATAATATTGATGCTACATTTTCGGACATCAATTTGGATGGAGGAAATGTGCTTATCTGCGATGGAAGAGCAATAATATCAGACAGAATTTTCACCGAAAACCCGACCAAAGACAAAGATTCTTTGGTAAACGAATTGTCGAAGTTGCTGGAATGCGAGATTATAATTATTCCAGCACTGAAATCAAAGGATGAAGATTTTACGGGACATGCGGATGGTATGGTTAGGTTTGTGAATAGAAATACTATTCTTGGTAATGAACGTCGTCCAGACGAATACAAGTACATGAAGGACGGATTACAAAAAGCAATTGATGTTTTTGACCTCACCTATATTGATGTTCCGTATTTTGAAACAAAGGATTCCATGCATCCCGAAAGCGCAATCGGAATATATGTGAATTATTTAGAGGTTAATGATTTGATTGTGGTGCCTGTGTTTGGAAGAGAGGAAGATGCACAAGCAATTAAAATAATCAAAAAGGCATTTCCCAACAAGAAAATCGAAACAATGGATTATAACGATGTAGCGAAAGAAGGTGGCCTGTTGAATTGCACAACATGGGTAATAAAATATTACCTCTGACAACGCGTGCATATTTTGTCAGAGACTGAAAAAAGTATATCTTTTGTGCAAGAAGATAAACTTTTTTTGTATGATTGGGTATATGTTTTTGGTCAGAAATAAGATGGAGCGAAGACCGCCGACACACCGCCGAGGGATCGCCGAAGGGTCAAGGGTCTATGTGTTGAGAAAGAGTGTTTTGTACTATTTATAATAGCTATTGTGCTTTCTGTTGGTTAACAGTATATTGCAGTTATTTCAAAGAAGGCACACGGAACCCGCATATAACTCACCAAGAAGGATCGAAGAGCCACCACCGCCGAAACATCGCCGACGGATTATCGAGAGGTTGTTGTATTTTGGCAGTGGTAAATGTCTGCTTGTTGCAATAGGAATCGGAGATTTTTCTCGGAAGATTTGTAGATTTCTTGTTGGAGATTTGAGGATTTTTGAGAATAAGATAATTCAGTTTTTTACAGTATAATTAAAAATTCATATAATAATTTTTTATTACAAATAAAAAAGTTTGTATCTTTGCAGTAGATAAAACAAAGGAAAAAATGGTATATAGGATGATTAAAGAACAGATAGTGAAACGGTTGTATCGTGGGAAGGTTATTATTGTTGTCGGGCCAAGGCAGGTGGGGAAGACTACTTTGTTGCGGATGCTGACAGCAGATACTGATCGCAGGGTGGTGGTATGGAATTGTGACGAGCCAGATATCCGTCGCAAACTTGCAGAACCGTCATCAACGCAGCTGGGTGCGGAAACGGCTAATGCCGACTTGATATTAATTGATGAAGCTCAGCGTGTTCAGAATATTGGTATTACGTTAAAATTACTTGTCGACAATTATCCAGAAAAGCAAGTTGTCGTCACCGGTTCGTCGGCTATCGAACTCTCCAATTCCATCAATGAACCGCTTACGGGTCGTAAATATGAGTATGTTATGTTCCCATTCTCTGCTGAGGAACTGATTAAGGAATTTGGCGCAACGGAGGAGAAACGTATGCTTGAGCACCGAATTATCTACGGTTCATACCCCGAGGTGGTAAATCTTGTCGGAGAGGAGCGTGAGACGTTGACCAATCTTGTGAGTAGCTACCTGTACAAAGATATCTTTTCATTTCAGGATGTACGCAAGCCTGAAATAATAGAACAACTTTTGCAGGCATTGGCATTGCAGGTGGGCAGTGAGGTATCGTTCAACGAACTGGGGCGTTTGTTGGGATTGACATCCATTACGATACAAAGATATATCGACTTGCTGGAGAAGTCGTATGTGGTGTTCCATTTGCGTTCGTTCAGCCGTAATGTGCGCAACGAGTTGAAGAAAAGCCGCAAAATTTATTTCTATGACAATGGTGTGCGCAATGCATTGATTGGCGACTACAAACCGTTGGCTTTGAGGAATGACACGGGTGCGTTGTGGGAGAATTACGTTATCAGTGAGCGGATGAAGCATAACGCCTACAGTGGATTCTATGGCAAGAGTTATTTCTGGCGTACGCAACAGCAACAGGAAGTGGATTATCTTGAGGATTACGACGGGGTATTGCATGCCTATGAGTTTAAGTGGAATCCCGTAAGACAGCCTCGATTGACAGATACATTTGCCAAGGGATATCCAGACCACACTTTTACTGTGGTTACACCGGAAAACTATCAGGACTTTGTCTGTGGCCGATAAAAAAATCTTTGTGGCTTGAAAATAATGTAGTATCTTTACAAATTGTAGAAAAGAATAGGGTTTATTGATAATTAATTGATTTATATATGAATATTTCTTTTGATTGGCTTAAACAGTATGTGGATATTGAGGGGATGACCCCTCAGGAACTGGACGACCTGCTGACTTTCTCCGGCTTGGAGGTGGACAGCAAGGAGAAGGTGGAGACCATCAAGGGCGGACTGGAGCATGTGGTGATAGCCCAGGTGCTCACCTGCGAGCCCCATCCCGACAGCGACCACCTGCACCTGACTACCGTCGACGTGGGAACGGGTACGCCGCTGAACATCGTCTGCGGTGCTCCCAACGTGGCGGCGGGACAAAAGGTGGTCTGTGCCCAGATTGGCACCAAGATCTACACTTCCGACACCGAGTTTTATGAAATCAAGAAAGGCAAGCTGCGCGGTGCCGTCAGCGAGGGTATGCTCTGTGCTGCCGACGAGCTGCAGCTGGGCACCGACCACGCCGGCATCATGGTGCTGCCCGACGATGCACCCGTCGGAATGCCCGCCAAGGAATATTTCAACGTGAAGGACGACTACCTCTTCGAGGTGGCCATCACCGCCAACCGCATGGATGCCATCTCGCATATCGGCGTGGCACGCGATGTGGTGGCAGTCCGCAACACCCGCGAAGGAAAACAGCTGAAGATTAAATGGCCGGAGGTGGCAGACCTGTCTGATATGTCAGGCAAGTCGGACCAGTCCGATAACGCCATCAAGGTCACCGTTGAAGACCCCAACCTTTGTCCGCGCTATACCGGCATCACGCTGCGCAACGTGAAGGTGGGGGAGAGTCCCGAGTGGCTGCAGAACCGTCTGCGCACTGTGGGACTGCGTCCCATCAACAATGTGGTTGACATCACCAACTTCGTCATGATGGAGGTGGGTCAGCCGCTGCATGCCTTTGACGCCGACCAGATTACCGGCGGCCACGTCATCGTGAAGACGCTGCCGCAGGGCACCAAGTTCACCACCCTCGACGGTGTGGAGCGTGAGCTCGACGCCCGCGACCTGATGATCTGCAGTGAAGACACTCAAGCAATCAAGCAGTCAGGCAATCAATCAATGGCGGAGCCCATGTGCATCGCCGGAGTCTTCGGCGGTCTGAAGAGCGGCGTCACCATGGAGACTAAGAACGTCTTTCTGGAGAGTGCTTTCTTCAACCCCGTGAGCATCCGCAAGACCAGCCAGCGTCACATCCTCAAGACCGACGCCAGCTACCGCTATGAGCGTACCTGCGACCCGAATATCACCCCCTGGGCGTTGCGCCGCGCTGTGAAGCTCATCCGCGAACTCTGTGGCGGCGAGATTTGTGGCCAGATGGTGGACCTCTATCCGAAGCCCATTGAGAAGCCTGTTGTTGAGGTGAATTTCCGCCACATGTTCGACCTCGTGGGTCAGGACATCCCGCTGGAGGCGGTGCGTACCGCCCTCACCTCGTTGGATATCGAGATTGTCAACGAGACGGCCGAAGGCATGACGCTGAAGGTGCCTACCTGCAAGGCCGACGTGACGCGCGAATGCGACATTGTCGAGGAGGTGATGCGCATCTATGGCTACAACAACATCCACGTCGACGAGCGTGTCAGCAGCTGTCTGTCGTACGGCAGCAAGCCCAATCCGCGACGCCTGCAGAACGTGGTCAGCGACTACCTCACCGACAACGGCTTCTCGGAGATTATGAACAACTCGCTGAGCAAGTCGGCCTACTATGTCGACAATGCCGATTTCCCCGAGGCGAAGAGTGTGGCGATCCTCAACCCGTTGAGCAAGGAACTCAATGTGATGCGTCAGACGCTGCTCTACAGCGGTCTGGAGTGCGTGGTGCGCAACCTCAACTACCGCATTTTGAATCAGAAGCTCTATGAGTTTGGTCGAGGCTATCAGAAAACCGACCAGGCCGATCAGTCCGACCTGCCGGTGACCAAGAAATACAACGAGACCCAGCACCTGTCGATGTGGATGACGGGCGAGCAGTATGCCGAGAGCTGGAAGGTGGCGCATACGCCTACCGATTTCTTCTACCTGAAGTCGTATGTGATGAATATCCTGCACCGTATGCGCGTCAACCTGTCACGTCTGGAGTCGAAACCTACCGCCTGCAGCTACCTGTCACAGGGCATCGACCTGGTGTACCGTGACAACCAGAAGGTGCTCGTCAGCATGGGTGTGGTGAGCAAGAAGGTGTTGGCTAAGATGGACTGCAAGCAGCCTGTCTTCTACGCCGATATCAACTGGGATTTGTTGCTGAAGAACTATCCGAAAAAAGAGGTAACCTTCAGCGAGATACCGCGCTTCCCGGAAGTGCGGCGCGACTTGGCGCTGGTCGTCAGCCAGAACGTCACCTTCGAGCAGATCGAGCAGGTGGCATATGCCACCGAGAAGAAGCTGCTGCAGCGGGTGGGTCTGTTCGACGTCTACGAAGGCAAAGGCATCGCCGCCGGCATGAAGTCCTACGCGGTCAGCTTCATCCTGCAAGACAAAGACAAGACACTCAACGACAAGCAGATCGAGGCTACCATGGCCAAAATCCAAAAGAACCTCGAAACCCAGCTCGGCGCAAAAATCAGAGGATAATAATGGGTACGCAACAATATAAGATGAATGGACTGATGTGGGAAAACGGCATCCCATATCCAGACAGCACAGAATTGCGGAATATTTTTGCTGCATCCTGTATTGAGTCGGCGGCTATTGCAGAAAACACCTCTGCCGAAGAAATGTATCGACGTATGCAGTCGGTCAATCTTTTTTCCGAGTTCATTTATCCTTGTTATGAATCATTGCACACCCAAAGCCGAGCCATTGTTACCGAGGATGTTTTAGAGGCGTTGCATAACCGAGAAAAGAAGCTGCAAGATGAAAGTTTATCACGGAGGAACATCAATAATAGACCATCCTGATGTCGTCAAGGGGCGTGCGGGACTTGATTTCGGATGCGGATTTTATGTTACAGACCTGAAAAAACAGGCCGACGACTGGGCAGACCGCATGGCGCGCATCCGTATGGCAAAAGGTGTTGTCAGTGTATATGAGTTGGATATTGAGTTGGTGAAGCGAGATTACAGCTATAAATGTTTTGAGGAATACGACATAGAATGGCTTGACTTCATTGTCAGAAACCGTCGTGGAGAAATCGATACCTGGAAGTATGACATTGTGGAAGGTGGAGTGGCTAATGACCGTGTGATAGATACCGTTGAGGCATATATGTCGAATCTTATGCCTTTGGAAACAACATTGCAGAACCTTTCCCTGCATAGACCTAACAATCAGATTTGCATTCGTAGCCAACATATTGTGGAGGAGTACCTGCATTATATTGAATCGTATAACATCTGAACCATGTACAGACCTATCATAATGTGGAATAAAATTGGTCGAATAGTGACCATTATAGCAAAAGATATGGGCATCAGCAACGAACAGGCATTGTCCATGTTCTACGAATCTCGGACCAATCGCCTTATGCGCGACCCGTCCACCATGCTTTACACCTATGGCGATCGGTATCTGGCTGACGAGGTGATAATGGATGCACAACATTGACTTGTCTCGCTGAGTTGCAACAATAGGCTGATAGTATGGAAACATCTAATATGACAGCGGATAAGATGGAACGATTTATTGAATCTTGTTCCAAAATACCTCGGATGACTGAAGAAGAGTTTTTGGAAGAACTCGATGCCGTCAGTTATGGGAAGACAGATTTATGAGCTATTGCAAATATGTTTAAAAAAACGCCCGCTGTAATAAAAAAATGCGGGCGTTCTTTTGTTTTTGAAACTATGTATGAATCTTATTTGTTTTGGCTTGCTATTTTTTCAACACTTTGTTTTATTCCGGCAAGTAATTGTATAATAGCCCAAAGTCCAAGTTCCAGTAAATATGAAGCAAATACTATAAAAAATGTTGTCCAACTACTATCTTCGTTTAGAGTTGCCAAAAGTGTAAATGCAACAGCAAGGCCACCAAGAATAATCATTATTGTTGCAAATGTATACCATCCACTTCTGACAATAAGTTCCCTTTTAATAAGACTATTATTTAAGGTTATTCCATCAGAATGTGTATCTGAGTTTTTCCCATCTAAAGGTGTTCCACAAAAAGGACATTCTTTGAATTGATCACTAAGTTCTTTTTGGCAGTTTCTATTGGGGCAAATAATTGTACCCATAACTAATGACCCTAATACGTGACGGGCGCAACTTTTATTACTTCTTACCTGCACCTCAGTAAGTAAAAAAATAATAAGAAGCGTGGTGCCGCATACCACTCTTCCGATAGAGGTCGTAGGAAAAACCTTGAAATGTAGAAATGGAAACAGCCCACGCTAATACACGCGAACCGCCACACTGTTCTGCATTTCTAATAGAAGTTTCCTACGTTCCTATCGGCAGAAGCAAGTATAACGCTTCTTGATTTCACTCTGAAATCTTCTGCAAATTTACATTATTTTTTGAAGAAGGCAAATTTTTCTTTCAGTGCAATAAAACGACCGTTCTGCCGTTATTTAATTATGTCCGGTTTGGAGCGATACGATGTGAAGATTTTGGCGGCGTTGACGCAGAGCATTGCGGGTCGCAAGGATTTCTTCCATTGGTTGCTGGAAGGCGGATATCCCGAGCTGGCGGCGTTCAGCAACGCGGTGCGGGGGGACGAGGAGGCGATGGTGTGGCTGTTCCAGAACAATTACGCCTGGCTTGCCATCCTGAGCAATGCCATCGACGGCGAGGTGGAGGCGCGACAGTGGATTAGCAAAGCCTGTCACCCGGTGAACCTCATCTTCGCACTGGCCTGTCGTGAAGACGAGACGGCGCTGCGCTGGCTGCATGAGCGTAAGCTATTCATCTTTATGATGATGGCGAAAGAGGTGCACCAAGTGCTCGACACCCAGGCCGTGGAGAACGCCGGACCCTATACCCACAAGTTCGGCGGCAACGTGCGTGTGGTGGAGGCCATGCAGCAGTGGATGCAGCAACAGAAAACAAATGATTCGAAAACTGAAAACCAATGATAAAGAAAGAGACCCAGCCCAGAAAGACCACTTCAACCAAGGTGAATAGAGAAGCGGGTAAGCCCAGTTCCTTGAGAGAACCTAAGGCGTCTAAAGATTCTAGAAATTCTAGAAATTCTAGATTTTCTAGAGAATCTAGAATTTCTAAAGACTCCACCGCTTCCGACACTCCCCGCAACGCTCGGCCATCCCGTGCGACGCGACCGGTGAACAGAAAACCGGCGGCTCCGCAGAAACCCAAGACGCCGCACCCCGAAGGAGCCATGCGTCTGAACAAATACATCGCCCATGCCGGCATATGCTCACGCCGCGAGGCCGACGAGCTCATTGCCGCCGGCAGTGTGAAGGTCAACGGCAAAGTGGTCACCGAGATGGGCTACCAGGTGATGCCCGGCGACGAAGTGAACTATGGTGGCGAGAAGCTCCGCAGCGAGCGTCATCGCTATTTCCTGCTCAACAAGCCCAAAGGCTATATCACCACCTCCGACGACCCGCAGGAGCGCAAGACGGTGATGATGCTGATGGACGGCTGCTGCTCGGAACGCATCTATCCGGTCGGTCGTCTCGACCGTGCCACCACCGGCCTGCTGCTCTTCACCAACGACGGCGAGCTGACCCGCAAGCTGACACACCCCTCGTCGCAGATATATAAGGTCTATCAGGTGGAGCTGAACAAGCCCGTCGCCAAAGAGGATATGAAGAAACTCCTCGACGGCATCGAGTTAGAGGACGGTCCCATGCATGTCGATGAGATACAGTATGCCGCCAACGGCAAGACTATCGACAAGCGTATCGTGGGCGTGGAGCTGCACAGCGGCCGCAACCGCATCGTGCGTCGCCTCTTCGAGGCTCTCGGCTACGAGGTGCACAAACTCGACCGCGTGGTCTTCGCCGGTCTCACCAAGAAAGACCTGCCTCGTGGCCGCTGGCGCGAGCTGACGGAGAAAGAGGTGGGTTTCTTAAAGATGATATAATCGTAAGGGCGTACTCCAGTGTACGCCCTTTCTTATTCCCCAATCAGGAACACCGTATTCCTTTTGTGCAAATCGACTTTTGTGCGTTCTGACTTCCATTTTCCAGCGGGGAGGGTGCGAATGTACTGCGTGGGCAGCGTGAGGTCGCAGGCGACGCAGACCAGTGTCCGTGGGTTGAGCGCAGCGGCCAGTGCCTCCAGCATCTGGTTGTTGCGGTAAGGCGCTTCGATGAAGAGCTGGGTCTGGTGTTCGCGATGCAGTCGCTCTTCGAGGCGACGGATGGCTGCGGTGCGTTTGGTTTTGTCCACCGGCAGGTAGCCCACAAAGGCGAAAGACTGACCATTGAAGCCCGATGCCATCAATGCCAGCATAAGCGACGAGGGGCCCACCAGCGGAACAATCTCGATGCCACGCCGCTGTGCCACTCGGGTAATCATGGCACCCGGGTCGGCGACGCAGGGCAGTCCCGCCTCGCTGAGCAGTCCGATATTCTCACCCCGTCCGATGGCGTCGAGGTAGTTGCCAATCTCTTCGTGCGAGGTGTGCTCGTTCAGCTCGAAAAACTGCGTGTCGTCGATGGGGTAGGGGTAGCCCGCTTTCTTCAGGAAACGGCGTGCCGTGCGCAGCTCCTCGACAATAAAGGTGCGGCAGGAGGAAAGCAGTTCCATGTTCCACGCCGGCAGAGAGTGCCCCATCTCATCGCATCCGATGGGGACAGGGAAGAGTATCAGTCGTCCGTTCATAATTGCAAAGATAGTGAAAAATGTGAATTGTGAATTTGAATTTTGAAGTGTGAAAGGTGATGTTTTTTTCGTATATTTGCATATTCTTTGGAAACCAACAGAATTATCTAACATTTTATATTTTAAACATGAGCAAATTTGATCCCGCAACAGCAATCCAGCGCATCGATGGACGCGATGCCAATCGTGGTGTGAACCCTGCAATCTGCGATTCCGCTACGTTTACTTTCCCCGAAGCACACCTGATGACCGAGACGTTCCACGGCGAGACCGAGGGTTACTTCCTCTACAGCCGTCACTGGAACCCCTCCAACCTCGCCCTCTGCCAGCGTCTGGCTGCCATGGAAGGCACCGAGATGGCTTGGGTGACCGGTTCCGGTCTGGCTGCCATCACCAGCGCTTTGCTGCATGAGGTGAATGCTGGCGACCACATCGTGGCCTCCATGACCACCTACGGTGGCACCTTCGCCTTCATGGCCAATTACCTGAAGAAGTTCAACGTGAACTGCACCTTCGTCAACATGCAGAACCTCGACGCGGTGAAGAAAGCCCTCGCCGAGCACCCCAACACCAAGGTGGTTTACACCGAGACGATGAACAACCCCCTGCTCCGCATCGCCAACATCCCCGAGCTGAGCAAGATGGCTCACGCCGCCGGTGCCAAGCTGATCGTTGACAACACCTTCACCCCCATGATTTTCAGCCCCTGCCGTCTGGGTGCCGACGTCACCGTCTACTCGATGACCAAGTACATCAACGGTACCAACGACTGTGTGGCCGGTGCTATCTGCGGTAGCGCTGAGTACATCAACAGCTTGATTGATGTGAACAACGGTACCTGCATGCTCCTCGGCCCCGTGCTGGATCCGATGCGCAGCGCCTCCATCAACAAGAACCTCCACACCCTGCACATCCGCATGAAGAAGCATGGTGAGAACGCCATGTATCTGGCCAAGCGTTTCAAAGAGGTGGGATTCAAATACAACTACCCCGGTCTGCCCGAGCATCCCGACTATGAGCTGTTCTGCAGCATGATGAACGAAGGCTACGGCTTTGGTGGCATGATCAGCATCGACATGGGTACGGCTGACCGCGCCAGCAAGATTATGGAGCTCATGCAGCAGAAGGGTGTCGGTTACCTGGCCGTGTCGCTGGGCTACTTCAAGACCCTCTTCAGCAACAGTGGCAAGTCGACCTCCAGCGAGGTTCCCGAGGATATCCAGAAAGAGATGGGTATGAGCGAAGGCCTCATCCGTTTCAGCATGGGTCTCGACAACGACATCGAAGCCACCTTCCAGCTCATCAAGGAGAGCGTGGACGCTTTCAACAAGTAAAGTAAATAAAACTGGTCAATCTAGATTATCTAGGGTTTCTAGAACTTCTAGATAATCTAGATTTTTTTACACTATACATTTATGAAAAAAATAGCCATCATTCTTTCGGGCTGCGGCAACCGCGACGGCAGCGAGCTGCAGGAGACCCTTTCGCTCTTCCTTGCCATCGACCGTCGAGGCTGGCAGTACCAGTGCTTTGCGCCGGAAGGTATGTTTGAGGTGGTAAGCCATCTCGACAACAAGGAGGCCGACGACGAAGGCGAGGAGGGTACTATAGTCGACGTCGAACAGCGCGACCTCTACGAAGAGGCGGCACGTGTGTGCCGTGGCGCCATCCTGCCGTTGGACGCCTACAATCCTGCCGATTACGACGCATTGGCGTTGCCGGGTGGTATGGGTGCCGCACGCAACCTGAGTACCTACGTCTACGACGGCCCCCGTATGGAGGTGGTCGATACGGTCCACGATGCCATCCTCGAGACCTATCGTGCCAAGAAGCCGGTCTGTGCCATGTGCATCGCCCCCATGCTGCTGGCCAAGGTGTTGGGTCGCTACGGCGTCGCTATCACGCTGGGTGCAGCCGAGTCGACGCCTGCCGATGTGGCTCGTCAGCTGGGATGCCGTGTCGAGGCGTGCGGTCCTACCGATGTGTGTGCCGACGACGAACACAAGGTGCTCACCACGCCGGCCTATATGGTGGCCACACACATCAGCGAGATTTTCGACGGCGCCGAGGCAATGGTGGCCGAGTTGGAAGGCTGGTTGAACAGAGTGGAATAACAATCATTAAATCTTATCAATATGAAAAAGTCATTATTATTGGCGGCAACCCTCCTGTTGAGCGCCGTCTCTTTCGGACAGATTAAGCTTCAGAATGAAAATCAAGACATTGAGCTGCCGAAACCTATGTTCGACCGGTATTCGAAATCGATGATTGAGACCTTGAGGGATCGTCATTCGGTGCGCGACTTTGAACACAAGGAACTGTCGATAGAGGACCTTAGCACCCTCTGCTGGGCGGCCTGTGGCAGGAGTCGTGACGAGAACCACATCACTTCGCCCACGGCAATGAACCGTCAGGAAATCCGTCTCTACGTCTTTATGCAGAAGGGTGTCTATGAATACATCCCCGGCAACAACGTGCTGCATTTTATCTGCCAAGGCGATTACCGAGAAATGTTCGTTTCCAACAGTCCGGTATCTGAATCCTCCAAGGCCGATAAGAAAGGCAAAGGCGGCAAAAATGGCAAGGGTGGTGACGCTGGCAAGACGTTTGGTCAGCCTTTCGTCATGGAGGCTCCGGTTACCCTGCTGATGGTGATCGACCTGGACAAGTTTGGCAGCACTGACGAGCGCGCCAAGACGTTGGCCTATATGGATGCCGGTATCGTGTCGGAGAACATCAATCTCTATTGCGAGTCGGTGAAGCTGGGTACTGTCACCCGTGCCACAATGGATGTACAGGGACTCAAGAAACTTCTGAATCTTAACAACAATCAGATTCCGGCTCTGAATAATCCGGTGGGTTATCCCAAGTAGAATAGATTGTAGAAAAAAGAGAGGGTGATGCGGCCGCATCACCCTCTCTTTTTTCTATTCCTATTTGTTAGTTCAACTTCAGCACCTGCTTCATCTGTCCCATGTCGCGAAGACTTTTCATGCGGATGTTGATTTCCGTGGCATCCTTTGAACGGAGGATTTCGATGATAATCTCCTGTAGGCTGCGGATGGATTCCAGTTTCTCGCGGTACATGTCAAGTTCCTCGTCCGAGGCAATCTGTTCCATCTGGTAGCTTTTGAATACCTGTTTGTATACGGCATAGATGTTGGAGTGACTCTTGCTGTAGGCGTTGATCTCCACCTCTGTGCGCATCAGCGTGTCCAGCAGTGCGATGTCTGCCAGGCAGGTCTGTTGGAACTCGATGTGGTTGTTCAAGGTCTGCACAAAGTCGGCGCCGCCCTTGTCGGTCTCGAAATTGGGGGTGAAAACGGTGTGTTTGCAGACTGATTTGTAGTAGCTCTTCAGCACTTTCTCCAGATTGTCGGCATCCAGGATGCGGTTGTCGAGGTCGTGGATGGTGTTGCGCAGCTTGATGCTGGTGAGATAGTGTTGCTGCACCTGCTCGAAGTTGGTGAGATAATCCTCATAGTCTTTCGCTTCGGCGCTGGTATGGAAGGCGGGTACCTTGAGTTCGGGTTTCTCCAACTTCTTGTAGGCTCCGCGGATGTCCGACAGGTGACCTCGTGAGAGGTTGAAGATGGTGTCGGCCCGTTGCGCCATGGCCTCCAGTCGTTCAAAGGAGCGCAGGTAGATGCGCTGCATGGCGATAAAGTCATTCAGCATGCTGATGAACTCGATGGCGTTGGCTTCATTGTTGAACGTAGGGGTGAAGTTGTAGCTGTCGTGCAGCTGCCGATAGGCGTAGACGGGATTGGGATATTTCTTCTCCTGCTTGTGCACGATGTCGCGGTCGAGTTTGTCGATGGTTTTGCGCAGCGCGACAACGTCGAGGTAGTAGCATTGAACCCGGTGTATCTCTTCCAGCTCGTGCGCATACCGATAGTACTCCTCCGTGTTGTTGAACGTGATAGACACCGCCGTGTGGACAAAGTATTTGCGGTATGCGCGGACGATATCGGTGTAGTCGATGCCTGCCGAGTCGCGCAGCTGGTTGGGGAACCGTTCGATGCGTGAGGTGTAGTTGTCGTCGCTGAGCGTGCTGTCCAGGAAGTGCCGTTGCATCGTCGCCAACTCGTTGAGGTAGTCTTGGTACGACTGCGAGATGTCGTCCTGCGTGAGGTTGTAGTGGTTGTAGACCGCCAGATAGGCGTAGTAGAGACTCTTGTACTCCCGAGCGCGACTCTTGTCTTTCATGGTGCGTATGTCGCAGGATGCGGTGATGTCGGCATGCTGCTGCTCGATACGCTGTTTGAGTTGAAACACAGTAGAGGTCTGCTTGGCCAGCTGGCGCGCAGCCTCCGCTTCCTGCTGCTTCAGTCGTTCCCGTTCTTCCTGCTGTCGCTTTTCGCGTGCCAGATAGTACTGGCTGCGCGCCGAGGCGGCGGCAGCCAGTTTATCGAGCATGCCTTCGTAGAAGAGGTAATCGTTGATTACCGTGTTGTCGTCAATCCAGATGAGGTTGTTCTCCATCCGATAGTCGTTCTTCAGGGAGTTCTTCATCTCGTGGACACGACGGCCAATCTCGTTGCAGTAGGTCGCCAGCATCAAGTTGTCGTCGCTGTCCATCGAGTCGAGCGAGGCGGCAAAGTTGAGTGTGTCGCTGAGAAAGGCGACGTTGATGTTGTAGTTGCCCGCCACGTCACGAACGGAGAGTGTGGTGGGCTGGGGTTTGGCCGTCTTCTTCTTTTTCTTTTGGGCGTAGCTGCTGCCACACAGCGAGAGCAGCACAACCAATAGTAGCAGTCGGGAAAGGTATCGTAGTCTCATGCAGAGTTTATCGATTAATTTTGGAGATATTCACGCATTAACGCATTCAAACGGTATAGCTGCTGCCGTCGAAGCAGTGGGTACACACCTGGTCTTTGGGCAGACCGATTGCCTCGCAGAGTGTGTCGAGGGTGTTGAACTTGAGGGTGTCGACGCCGGTGGCGATGCGGATTTTCTCCACCATGGCGGCATACTGTGGCGTGGTGGCGTCGCGGTAGGCTTCGATGTTGCGGATGGTGCCGCCCTCCAGCTCCTGGATGCAGCGACGGGTGATGAGCTCCATGTCGGTCTTAGAGGCCGAGAAGTTCAGGAACTCGCAGCCGTGGACCAGCGGCGGACAGCTGATGCGCACATGCACACGCTTGACGCCACAGTCGTAGAGCATCTTCACGTTGTCGCGCAGCTGCGTGCCACGCACGATGGAGTCGTCGCAGAACACCACCTCTTTGCCCTCCAACATCTTGCGGCTGGGGATGAGCTTCATCTTGGCCACCAGATTACGTGCCTCCTGGTTGACCGGCATGAAACTGCGGGCCCAGGTGGGGGTATATTTCAACACGCCGCGCTTGTAGGGGATGCCACGTCCGGAGGCGTAGCCCAGCGCCATGCCGATGCCCGAGTCGGGGATGGCCGATACATAGTCGGCTTCCACGTCGTCGTTTTTGCCCATGGCGTAGCCCAGCTGGTAGCGGACCTCTTCGGCATTGATGCCTTCGTGCTCGACGCAGGGGTAGCTATAGTAAATCCAGAGGAAGGAACAAATCTGCATCTTCTTGTTGGGAGCCAACAGCTGGTGGATGCCGCTGTGGTCCACTTTGATAATCTCGCCGGGGCCGACAAAGCGGCTGGTGGTATAGCCCAGATTGATGTAGCTGTGGCTCTCCGATGCCAGCGCGTAGTCGCCGTTGCGCTCGCCGATGACGATGGGCGTGCGGCCCAGAAAGTCGCGGGCGGCGATGACACCGTCGGCGGTGAGGATCAACATCGAGCAGCTGCCCTTCAGCTGACGGTACACATTTTGGATGCCGTCGACAAAGTCTTTGCCTTGTGTGATGAGCAGTGCCACCAGCTCGGTGGGGTTGGTAGTGCCCATGCTCAGTTCGGTGAACTGCTGGCCACGGTCGAGGCACTGTTGCGCCAACTCATCGATGTTGTTGATTTTCGATACAGTGACAATGGCAAAACGTCCCAGGTGGGAGTTGACAACGATGGGCTGTGCGTCGGTGTCGCTGATGACACCCACACCCATGTCGCCAGTCATCTCGTGCAAGTCGTCGGTGAACTTGGTGCGGAAATAACTGTTCTGGATGTTGTGGATGTTGCGGTGAAAATAACCGTTGTCTACAGTGCTCAAACCCGCCCGTTTGGTGCCGAGGTGGGAATGATAGTCAGTTCCGTAGAACAAATCCGTGATACATGCTTCTTTTGAGACAATGCCGAAAAAGCCACTCATAATTTTGAAAGATTAAAGATTGATGAATATGTGGATTAAAATGTTGTTAAGTTAATTAAAATAAATAAGTTATATACTCGCAGGTGCGAATAATAAAAAGGCAAATGTAGAGAAAAATAATTAACCCTCCGTGGGAAAGTTATAAACAATGGAAGATTTTTCCACCGTCTCGGTCGTCACCGTGCCCACCAGCGTCGCATCGTAGGGGCGACAGAGGCGGATGTAGTTGTCGGTCCAGCCTTGCATGGTACCGTCGGGATGCTGTGTGCTTTCCCACAGCACGGTGTGCTGTTTTCCGGTCTGGCTCTGACAGAAGGCTTCGCGTTTCTGGTTGGAGATGGCCTGTAGCGCGTGGCTGTGTTCGCGGCGCACGGCCACGGGTATCGGCTCGGGCAGACGCAGGGCTGCGGTGTTGGGTCGGTTGCTGTAGGTGAAGACGTGCAGATAGGAGAGGGGGAGCGATTCGACGTACTGGCACACGCGGGCAAACTCCGTCTCGTCTTCACCGTTGAAGCCCGCCATGATGTCGGCGGCGATGCAGGCATCGGGCATCAGACGCTTTATCAGTTCCAACTTCTCGCGGTAGAGCGCCGTGTCGTAGCGACGGTGCATGAGTTTCAGAATCTTGTCGCTGCCAGCCTGCAGAGGGATATGGAAATGGGGCAGGAAAGCACGGCTGTCGGCGATGAAGCGCACCATCTCGTCGGTGATGAGGTTGGGCTCGATGCTCGAGATGCGGTAGCGGGCGATGGTGGTCTCGCTGTCGAGTCGTCGCAGCAGTTGCAGCAGTGTCTCGCCCCGCTGTTGTCCGAAGGTACCGGTATTGACGCCGGTCAGCACCACTTCGCGGATGCCTTGCGCCGCTATCTCGTCCACAGCCTGCAGCACCTGTTCGATGGTCGCGCTGTGGCTGCGCCCCCGGGCAAACGGGATGGCGCAGTAGGTGCAGAAATAGTCGCAGCCGTCTTGTATCTTGAGGAAGCTGCGCGTGCGGTCGCCACTCGAGTAGGCCAGCGGGAACGGTGTCGTGGCCTCCGTGTCAACCTTTTCGTTGGCTATCAGCTCGGGCAGCAGGTGTTTTCGGTCGTTGCCCAGTATGAGAGTCACACCCGGGATGCGGGCGATGGATGCGGCGTCGTTTTGTGCAAAGCAGCCAATCACGGCCACCTGTGCGCCGGGGTTGCGGCGGATGGCCTGTCGGATGATGGTGCGACACTTCTTTTCCGCTATGGCGGTGACGGTGCAGGTGTTGATGATGTAGAGGTCGGCCTCGTCGTCGAAGTCTACTATCTGGTGACCGTAGGCTGTCAGCCTGCGGAGCAGGTGACTGGTCTCGGCAAAATTCAGTTTGCATCCCAGGGTGTGGGCGGCACAACGCATTGGTTAAATTGAGAATTGAGGCTAC
The DNA here is from genome assembly GCA_017449975.1 of Bacteroidales bacterium. Classification (GTDB taxonomy): domain Bacteria; phylum Bacteroidota; class Bacteroidia; order Bacteroidales; family P3; genus Colimorpha. Next base: position 6,650 of record JAFSYK010000079.1, on the reverse strand, counting down.
CGCTAACTGCTAACTGCTAATTTTCAAATCCTTCTCTTTGGAGCGATTCCACCATTTTCTTGCAGTCCTCGTCGGGGAAGATGTCCACGGGCAACGCCGGCTCGGTGTCCAGCACGTCACGACCTTCGGCATCTTTTTTCAGTCCCATCACGCAGTCGGTGGCAATCATGATGCGTCCCTCGCGGTTGGCCAAGGTGAAGGTCTCGTTGCCGATACGGGCGTAGAGGTTCTCGAAAGGCTCATAGGTCTGCACCGACTCACCGTTGCGGGTGTAGATGGTTACCTGGTTCTTTCCTTTGGGCACCATGCAGGCAATCTTGAAGATGGAGACATAGGTGGCTTCGGGCTGCAGCACCAGCACCTTGCGGTCGGTCAGTATGCCGCGCTCCCAGGTCTCGTCGATGCTCATGCGGCCGTTCTCGTAGTAGCGGTAGCTGCCGTGACGACTGCCGTCGACATAGTTGCCTTCGCTCACCAGCTCGCCCTGCTCACCGTATTCGACCACTCGACCGTTCAGGCCGCCGTTGCGGTAGGTGCCCTCGATGTGTCCGTTGGTGCCGATGCGTTTCCACCAGCGGCCGTCGCGGTGGTTGTCTTTCCAGGTGCTTACCTCGGCGGTGTCACCCTTCTGGGTGAAGACGACATGGATGCCCTCCTTCACGCCCATGCGGTAGTGGGCAATCTTGATGAGCTTACCCTCTTCGGTGTAGAACTTCCATTCACCGTCGCGGTTGTGCTGGGTGAAGGTGCCGGTGGCGATGAGGTGTCCCTCCTCGTCGTAGGCCTCGTGGCTGCACTGCTTGCCGTCGGGCGTGAAATCGTTGCGCATGCGCAACTTGCCGTTGGGATAGTAATATTGGAAGAGGCCGGTCTCGTGACCGTCGATGAAATTGCCTTCGTAAATCTTTGAGCCGTCTTTGTCGGTCTTGATCCAGTGGCCCTGGCGGCGGCCCTGTTTGTCAATGGCGTTCTGCGCCGAGCAAGTGAATGCAAGAAGGAGTAAAGCGAATAAAAATTGAATTTTCATAGTGATACATATACTTTTTATTCTAAAACGCCGTTTCTTGTTTATTATTGTGTCGAATGAATCGTAAGTTTTTTCTTTTTTTATTACTCTTCTGCCCACTCTGTCTCCACGCCCAAGTAATTGTGGAGGGTAGGGTGTCCGATGCCGCCGACGGCCATGCGCTGCCCTATGTGCAGGTGGGTGCCGTTTGCGATGATTTCACCGTGAAAGGGGTGACCAGCGACGAAAAAGGTTTCTATCGACTCCGTCTGTCGTCGCTGAAAGACAGCGTTTGTGTCATCTATTCGCTAGTCGGCTACGAGCGCCAACAGCGCTGGCTCTACGCCTCCGATTCGCTGGCTCGCACCATCACGCTGGATGTGCGGATGCGCATAGCCTCCACCACGTTGCAGGAGGTGGTCGTCACCGACGACGCGCAGCGGCAGAGCAGCTTCACCACCATCTCGTCCGACCTGCTGACCGACGTGGCGGGACCTGCCAACGGCGTAGAGACGCTGGTCAAGACCTTGCCCGACGTGGCTTCCAACAACGAGATGTCGTCGCAGTATTCGGTGCGTGGCGGCTCGTTTGACGAAAATCTGGTTTACATCAACGGCGTCGAAGTGTTCCGACCCATGCTGGTTCGTTCGGGACAGCAGGAGGGTATGAGTCTGGTCAACCCCGACATGGTGGACTATATCTACTTCTCGCCGGGCGGCTTCGACAACCGCTATGGCGACCGCATGTCGTCGGTGTTGGATGTCACCTACAGTCGTCCGTCGGAGTTTGGCGGACAGCTGTCGGCCAGCCTGCTGGGGGCTACGGCCCACCTGCGCGGACCGATAGGGAAGGATTGGAGTTACGGACTGGCCTTTCGTCACCACAGCAACAACTATATCCTTGGGTCGCTCGATACCAAGGGCAGCTACCGTACCGCCTACTCCGACCTGCAGGCGGTGTTGCACGGCCGTCTCAGTGAGAAGTTCAGCCTCTCGCTGCTGGCCATCGCTTCGCGCAACCGCTACGGACTGGTGCCGGAGCAGCAGACCACCTCGTTCGGCAGTTTCATGGAGTCGCTCGAGTTGGAGGTCTATTTCGACGGTGAAGAGGTTGACGCCTACCAGACCCTGCTGGGGGCCGCCACGCTGAGCTATCACCCCTCCGACCGGTCGCAAATCGACTGGACGGTGTCGGCACAACAGGTGGGGGAGAGCGAGACCTACGATATACAGAGTCAGTATTGGCTCTATGAGGTGGGTGTGGGATCAGGTGGCACACAGCGTTTCAACCGCGGTGTGGGCACCTTCCTCGAACATGCCCGCAATCGCTTGCAGACCCAGATCGTCACCACCTCGCTGCGCGGCACCCATGTCGTGGACCACGGCGTGTGGCTGTGGGGCGTCACGGCGCAGGGCGAGCGGGTGAGCGACCGCCTGCGCGAGTGGAAATGGGTCGACAGCGCCGGCTACGCTGTGCCGACGAGTCACGGCATCCCGGGTACCGACACGCTGGGTCCCTATAGTCCTATCCTGCAATCGGTGTGCAGGGCCGACAACCGCCTGTCGACGCTGCGTGCCACCGCCCATCTGCAGCGTGAGGTGGACTGGCAGACCCACGATGGTCACCAATGGCGGCTGACGGCGGGTCTGCGTGCCATGACCTACGCCACCGACTGTCAGGCGCGGTTGGTCGACAGCGTCGAGCGGCACCATGCGGTACCGCTGCTGCTGTCGCCACGTATGAGTCTGGGACTCAAACCCGCATGGGAAGGTCGCGACATGTTCTTCCGTCTGGCGTTGGGTGTCTACCAGCAGGCACCGTTCTATCGTGAGGCGCGTCGCCGCGACGGCTCCCTCAACGCCGACATCATGCCGCAGCGTTCTTGGCAGGCTACGGCGACTTTCGACTACAACCTGCGTATGTGGGACATGCCGTTCAAGCTGACGGCCGACATCTATTATAAGTACATCACCGATCTCATCCCCTATACCGTCGACAACCTGCGTGTCCAGTATGACGCCAACAACGATGCCGTGGGTTATGCCACAGGTCTCAGCGTGCGACTCAACGGCGAGTTGGTGGAGGGCTTGGAGTCGTGGGCGTCGTTCTCGTTCATGCAGACCCAGGAGGACATCCAAGGCGACGACCTGGGATGGCTGGCGCGTCCCACCGACCAGCGGCTGTCGTTCAAGCTGTTCTTGCAGGACAACCTGCCCGAGCTGCCGTGGTGGCAGATGAGTCTCAACTTTGTCTATGGCACCGGCATGCCGGTCGTCTTTGCCCACCAGCGCAACCGTTCGAAGACCCACCGTTTGCCGGCCTATTTCCGTGTCGACTGGAACAACAGCGTGCGTCTGTCGCAGCTGGAGTTCTATAAAAAGAGTCCGCTGCGGTACTTCGAAGAGGTGCTGGTCGGTGTGGAGGTATACAACCTCTTCAACCACAAAAATGTGGCCTCCTACATCTGGGTCTCCGACTACAACAACACCTACTATCCTGTCCCCAACTATCTCACCGCTCGTCAGCTCAACTTTAAAGTCACCTTTCAGTTTTAGACACTTATTGGACGAATTAGACCAATTAGTCTGATTGGATCCATTCGTTCAAGTTCACCCATCACCTCATGCTTTTTCCCTCAGAATCGATCGATATCCTCAAGCTGGATTTTCTTTTCGAGGCGGGCACCTGTTACCAGCCGCTGCCGCTCTGCGCTTCGTCAACCGTCACCCTGATGCCTGTCGCCACGGCTTCCTGCACGCCACAGCAGGTGGCGGAGTTTGTCGACCGACGCGGCATCCTCATCGACACCAACAGTGACCTGCACGTCACCGCGTTGACGGCCTATTTGCTGCCGCGCTATGCAGAGGAGTTCTTTCCCCTGCTGCGCGAGATGCTGACATCGCCCGCCTTTCCAGAATCGGAGGTGCAGGCGCACTGCCGTCGCTCGCGGCACCGCCTGGCCACCAACTTCCAGCGCACCGCCTATGTGGCCCGCAACCTCTTCTGCCAAGCCATTTATGGAGAGGACCGTCCGGAGGGACGCTATGCTGTTCCCGCCGATGTCGACCGCATCACGCCGGCGCTGCTGCACGATTATTTCCAGCAGCATTATCGGTTGGATGCCGCCGTGTGCTCCCTTTCGGGACATTACGACAACACGACGCTGCGTCTGTTCCGCTCCTGTTTCGGTGACCCCGACAGCGGTATCTCCATCCATGTGGCTGCACCGTCGGAAGAGCCGCTGCATGTGGTGTCGCAGCGTCAGCAGATACGTCATCAGTTAGAGGTCTCGGGTCCGCAGGCCTCCATTCGGGTAGGCCGTTTGCTGCCTTTCATGGCGCAGGATGCCGACTATGCGCCCTTCGCGGTGCTGTGTACGGTACTGGGCGGTTATTTCGGCTCTCGGTTGATGCGCAACATCCGTGAGGAAAAAGGGTATACCTACGGCATCCACTGCCGCACGCGACTCTATCGTACCAGTCTCTATTTCGAGATATTGAGCGATGTGGCGACCGACGTTGTCGACGCTGCGCTGGAAGAGGTCTATAAAGAGATGGACGACCTGTGCCAGCATCCTGTCAGTGACGAGGAGTTGCAGGTGGTTCGCAGCTATATGGAAGGTGAGTATCTGCGCAGCATCGACGGTATATTTGAACGTGCCGACCGCTGGCAGCAACTCGCCATGCTGGGTATCGACGAGAAATGTTTCTCGGAGCGACTGCTCCATGCCATCCATCATACCACCGCCGACCAGCTTCAGCAGCTCGCCCAGCGCTACCTCACGCGCGACACCATGACCGAGGTTGTAGTATTTTGATATAATTCTCAATTCTCAACTCTCAATTCTCAATTTTCTTTCGTACCTTTGCATTTCTTTTCCAAAAACTTGAAAAGAAGTATTACAACTCTATTCACCATTCACAATTCACGATACATTATGAGAAATCTCGCTATGGTGGCTTTCGGTGGCAACGCACTGCTGCGCAGTGGCCAGAAAGGTACCTATGAAGAACAGATAGCCAATGTGGAGCAGACTTGCGAAAGCCTGTGCAACCTCATCAAGCGTGGCTACAACATTGTCATCGGACACGGCAACGGTCCGCAGGTGGGCAACGTGATGCTGCAGCACGAGGCTGGCAAGAAGATGAACGGCATCCCCGCCATGCCGATGGATTTCTGTGTCGCCGAGACACAGGGCTCCATTGCCTATATGATTGAAATGGCGCTGCGCAATGTCTTTGCCAAGAACGACATCTACCGCGATGTGGTGACCATCGTCACCCAGGTGGCTGTCAACGCCCTCGACCCCATGTTCCAGAACCCCACCAAGCCTGTGGGTCCCTACTACACCAAGGAGGAGGCCGAACAGCTGCACGAGCAGACGGGTGCCATCTACCGTGAGGATCCCAAAGGCAACGGCTGGCGCAAGGTGGTGGCATCGCCCAAACCCAAGCGCATCAACAATATCAAGATTATCAAGCACCTCGTTAAGGGTGGTAATGTTGTTGTCACCGTTGGTGGCGGTGGCATCCCCGTGGTGGAGGAGAGCGACTATGTGCGTGGTGTCGAGGCGGTCATCGACAAGGATCTGGCCAGCGCCCTCTGCGCCATCCAGATTGAGGCCGAGGAGTTCTACATTCTCACCGATGTGCCCAAGGTCTATATCAACTTCCGTCAGCCCAACGAGCAGGCATTGGATGTCATCACTGTTGACGAGGCCAAGAAATACCTCGCCGAGGGACAGTTCACCGAGGGCTCGATGGCTCCCAAGGTGCGCGCCGGCATCATGTTTATCGAGAACGGTGGCAAGACCTGCGTCATCACCGAGGCCGGTCAGCTCGACAACCCCAACTGCGGAACCCGTATCGTTCGATAAGTCTCATCCCGCCTTCGGCGGAAATCTAAATTTAGAAGTAAAACAATTATTAACATATTAAATTTAAAAGAAATGGCTTACAACCTCAGAAACCGTAACTTTTTGAAGATTCTCGACTTCTCTCCGAAGGAGTTGAACTATTTGCTTGACCTGGCTCGCGACCTGAAACGCGCCAAGTATGCCGGTACCGAGCGTCCCACGATGACTGGCAAGAACATTGCCCTCATTTTCGAGAAGACCTCGACCCGTACCCGCTGTGCTTTCGAGGTGGGTGCCAAGGATCAGGGTGCCCATGTGACCTATCTGGGTCCCACTGGCAGCCAGATTGGCGTCAAAGAGAGCATGAAGGACACCGCTCGCGTCCTCGGCCGCATGTATGATGGTATCGAGTACCGCGGTTTCAAGCAGGAGACCGTCGAGGAGCTCGCCAAATACGCTGGCGTCCCCGTTTGGAACGGCCTCACCAATGAGAGCCACCCCACCCAGATTCTCGCCGACTTCCTCACCATGCAGGAGCATGTCGACAAGCCCCTCAACCAGGTGACCTTCGCCTATGTTGGCGACGCTCGCTTCAACATGGGCAACAGCCTCATGGTTGGTGGTGCCAAGATGGGTATGGATGTCCGCATCATCGCCCCCAAGAAACTTCAGCCGGATGCCAAGCTGGTGAAGACCTGCAAGGAGATTGCCAAAGAGACCGGTGCCAAGGTTACCGTTACCGACGACCCCGTGAAGGGTGTCAAGGGCTGCGACTTCATCTACACCGAC
>JAFSYK010000078.1 GCA_017449975.1 Bacteroidales bacterium | reverse complement strand
CTTCGATGGAAGTTAAAATGGAAGTTATGTGCTTCGCACAGGACAATACAGATCATTTGTCCTTTTTAACTCCCTCTTTAACTCCCATTTTAACTTCCAATTTAACTCCATAATCATTTCACCTTATTATTTTACTAGTACTAAATATCAATTCGTAGAGGTTTTATCTGGGGCAACCACTAAAGATTGTAAATAGAACACGGATTGCACGGATAATACGGATAATCATAGTGTGTTAGTGAAATCCGTGGTCAAAGAAACAATTATTGGAGGTTCTACTATGGGTAATGACGATGCAAAATTAGCAGTGGCCGGAAAACCCTACAATCGCCAGAAATGGTGATTTCCTATGTCAACGAATATCTGTATCTTTACATCGTTATTATGATTGTAAAAATAATTACAAAAAACTGGTAACATGATACATACGGAGAACTTCCTCACCTCGCTGCTGGCTGTGGTCAACGCCATGTCCCCTTATCTGCTGCTGGGATTCCTTATCGCGGGACTGCTGCATGTCTTCGTACCAAAGCGGTTCTATTCCAAATATTTGTCGCGCGACAACAAGCTGTCGGTGTTGTGGGCGGCCCTGCTGGGCATCCCGCTGCCGCTGTGCTCGTGCGGCGTCATCCCCACCGCCGTGGGACTGAAGAACGAGGGGGCTTCGAAAGGTGCCGTCGCCTCATTTCTCATCGCCACGCCGCAGACAGGCATCGACTCCATCCTGGCCACCTTCTCGCTGATGGGACTGGGATTCGCCGTGACACGACCCGTGGCGGCATTGATCACAGGCCTCTGCGGCGGTATTTTGGTCAACCGATATGAATGTGTGAATGCGTCAACGTGTGAGTGTGGAGGTGCTGACACAACGGGCACCGCAGCATTAACGCCATCACACACAGACACGTTCCCTCATCGCCTTTGGTGTGCGCTGCGGTATGCCTATTTCGACATGATTCAAGACATCGGAGTGAGACTCGCCGTCGGCCTGCTGATAGCAGCGTTTATCGGTGTCGTTGTACCCGACGCATTCTTCCTCACTTTCGGCTCGCAGCCGTTGCTGCAGATGTTGGTTGTCCTGGCGGTGGCGGTGCCGATGTACATCTGCTCCACCGGCAGCATACCCGTAGCGGCAGCGCTGATGATGAAAGGACTTTCGCCCGGGGCCGCGCTGGTGATGCTGATGGCCGGACCTGCCGTCAACATCGCTTCCATCCTCGTGGTGAAAAAATCTATGGGCAGCCGGTTCACCTGGATATACCTGCTCACCATTGTAGGTTTCTCCCTTTTGTTCGGACTGCTGGTCAACGCTATCGGCATCGGGACCGAAATATCACCCGCCTGTGGCGAGATGCACGGTGCCTGTTGCCCGACAGAGAGCTCCACAACGAGTGGATTCAGCACCCTCTGTTCCGCACTCTTAGTTTTGTTCATTCTTTTTGCACTGACTATGAAATTACTGAGCAAGTTCAAGAAACATGAGGTGGCCGCCGGCACGACGGTTTACACCGTTGAAGGCATGCACTGCGCACACTGCAAAGCCGCCTGTGAACAGGCCGTAGGCAAACTGGACGGCGTTACCGCCGCCGAGGCCACACCCGCCGCCAACACACTGGCTATCACGGGCACCGCAGCCGAAAGCGACATCCGCAAAGCCGTCGAACAGGCAGGATTCACATTCAAAGGACAGAAAGAATAAATCTGTCTGTTTGCCCACTCATCCAGTAGGCAATAATATCGAGCCATTGCCGTTATATCGGTGTAATCATTTGACAAATGACATCCCCTGATTATAATGACACGATCAACACCGCTTCCATAACTTTCATGGAAGAAGGCAATTGCCCTGCCATGCAGAACGAGGCGGTGACGTTCCACGAGGCCATGCGGGCTCCGTAACCCCCGTAGGGGCGTACCCCCGTGTACGCCCACTGGATGTATACAACGGGCGTACACAGGAGTACGCCCCTACAATTTCATTATAATCAACATCAACCATGCTGAAACAAATCATCATGGCGATGCTCGCGATGAGCATCGCCAGTGCCACAATAGCACAAACCTCATTTTCACTGCACGGTAGCCTCGTTGACAACAAAGGTCAATCGCTCCCCTTCACCAATTGTGTGCTGTTGAAAGCAGCTGACAGCCGTCACCGATAGTTTGCGCAGCCACCAATACACCAACGGCACCTATGAACTTTCTCTTTACGCGGGCACAGAGCACCACTTTGGACGCTTCACCATCGGAGCGTCGGTCTCTATGGACAACGCCTGGTACCGCCTGCACTACCCCACAGCCGACAGCGGTGATGTGAATAAACATTACCTCACCTTCAGTCCCACCATCCACGCTTCCTACAGTACCGAGTCGATGCACAACTTCACCTTCAGCTACACCCACTATGTCGTGCCGCCTTCTGCCACACAGCTCACCAGCTTTACCGTCTATGGCTACGACAGCTATTCCACAGGCAACCACGACTTGAAGAACGGCTACACCGACAACCTCGAACTGGGATGGGAACGCTATTTCGACCACCTGAGCAGCATCGGCGTCAGCGCATGGTACAACTCGCTGCGTGACCAGACGGGCACCCTCACCGATGTGGCTTATTGTGACCCGTTCAATACAGTCCATACCGCCGGCGAGAGTGTCAACCCCTACAACCCCTCTACCAGCGAGAGCAGCCTCACCAGCCGCTACATCAGCTTTGGCATCACCTGGCGTATCGGTCGTACCGAGATGGAAAGTCAGCAGACCCACGGCAAAAAAACCAGCAGAAAGAGAAAACAGGAACAATAATATATTTTCGCCCTCGTTATCATGTATATGGAAGGAAAAGCGTTGCAATACTGTGTTGTCGATGCCTTCACCGACAAGCCTTTCGGGGGCAATCCAGCCGGTGTGGTACCGCTGGAGAGCGACACGTTCCCTCCGGAGGAGCTGATGCTGCAGATCGCCGCCGAGTTGCGCTATTCCGAGACGGCATTCATCCGCCGTCATTCAGCGCAGGAGTTCACCATCCGTTTCTTCACCCCGAAAGCGGAAGTGGCGTTGTGCGGCCACGCCACCATTGCCGCCTTCTCCCTGCTGCACCAGCGAGAGTTGGCCTCGGGGCGCCTGATATGTCACACCCTCGCTGGCGACCTGACCGTTGAGGTGGGCCACCGCGTGATGATGCAGATGGCGAAACCCCGCATCGTGAAGACCATTGCCGACACGGCGGCCCTCTATCAGGCTTTGGGCATAAATGACCCTCATCCGACCATGCCTGTGCAGGTGGTTTACGCAGGCCTTTCGGACGTAATGATCCCGCTTTCGGATGTGACAAAACTCAACCGTCTCGCACCTGATATGGAGTCCATCGCAGCCCTCACCAAACGGCATGAGGCTGTCAGCTTCCATGTGTTCGCCTTTGGTAACGACGGCTACACGGCACACGTGCGCGACTTTGCTCCCCTCTACGATATTCCCGAGGAATCGGCGACAGGTACCGCCAATGCATCGTTGACCTACTATCTCCAGCAATGTGGCTATCTTGGAACCCAAACGGAATGTGCCTTCATCCAAGGCGAGGCCATGGGGCGCCCGTCGGTGATTGACACCAGGATTGATTCCGACGGAACACTGTATATTGGTGGAAGCGCCACCATCGTCGCCGAAGGTAGGCTTTATATAAGCCCATCGGACCATAGGAGCCTGCTCCCATAGCCCTGAAACCAAGGCGCTTCTGGATGGACAACGGCTGCTTGTCGTAAAACTTGACATTCCCATCTGTGTTTGCCTGACGGCGGAAAATTCGGCGTTGGAACAATCCTCCATTTTTTGAAAAAAAGCAATTTTTTAAAATATCGTTTGCGATATAAAAATAAATTTGTACTTTTGCATCGTGAACGATATAACTTCACAAGATGCACTGCGATTCACTTAAACTGGACAACCAACTCTGTTTCCGCCTTTACACGTCGGCACGACTCATCATGGGTGCCTATCATCCCTACCTGGACCCACTGGGCATCACCTATCCGCAGTACCTCGTACTGCTTGTGCTTTGGGAACAGGACAATCAACCGGTATGCGACATCGCCAAAAGGCTGATGCTCGACACCAACACGGTCACGCCGCTCTTGCAACGGATGGAGAAAATCGGGCTGCTCAAACGTACCAAAGGCAAAGAGGATGCCCGCCAACGTATCGTGACGTTGACGCCCAAAGGACAGGAGATGCAGAACGAAGCGGTACGCATCCCGCAATGTCTTAGTGCCGACATCGTCCGAAAAGCAGGCGAGGAAGCGGAATACTTCAGCATGATTCCGGTGCTCGACAAACTTATTGAAGGACTTAAACAAACCAATAATTAACCTTAAAACATCAGTATTATGGACAAACAGAAATCTATCGAAGCATTACAGTTCTTCGTGACGGGCCTCTCCGAAGGCGCTTTCGTGCACAAAGTGCAGGGTCAACTTCTCAGTTCGCAAGGTTTCAAGACCCTGGGACAGAAATACGTCGACCACTACAACGAGGAGATGGGTTGGGTTGAGAAATTCATCGACCGCATCCTCGACCTCGGCGGCTGCCCCAAAGTGGAGAAACATGAGGCCCGCGAACTGGTCTGCGACCCCATGGAGTACATCAAGGCCGACCTCGCCATCCAGGTGCAGGGTGTCGACATCCTCCGCAAATGCATGGCTACCGTGATCGAAGACCCGACAACCTACGACATACTGAAGGCTTACCTGCTTGACGAAGAGGAAGACCTCTTCTGGAGCGAGGAACAAATCGACCTCATCGAGAAAATCGGCTACCAGAACTGGCTCGTCAAACAGTTGTAAAAAGAAATATCGCCTCTATCAAGCCGCACCCATGGGGCTGCGGCTTTTTTTAAATCAGGAAATATTTATCTATTTCTCATGAAATCAGAGTAAAATGCCTGCTATCATTATCGGAATACTACTGCCACTGTTAGGCACCATGCTGGGGTCGGCGTTTGTTTTTTTCATGCGGAAAGAGATTCCCGACCGGCTGCAGAAGACGCTGTTGGGCTTCGCCAGCGGCGTGATGATGGCCGCCGCCGTCTGGTCGTTGCTGATACCCAGTATCGAGATGGCAAGCCATCGCGTGCTGCCGGCTGCCGTGGGCTTCCTGGCGGGCATGGGGTTCTTACTGCTGATTGACGAGCTGACGCCGCACCTGCACCTGGGGGCGCAAAAGTCCGAAGGTCCGCGCTCAAAGTTGTCGCGCACCGCCATGCTGGCCCTCGCCGTCACCATCCACAACCTGCCGGAAGGTATGGCCGTGGGCGTGGTGTTTGCAGGCGAGACCCACGGGTTGACGCTCAGCGCGGCGCTGGCAGTGAGCATCGGCATCGCCATCCAGAACATCCCCGAGGGGGCCATCATCTCGATGCCCATGCACGCGGAAGGCAACTCGCGCTGGAAGTCTTTTCTCATTGGATCGCTGAGCGGTGTGGTGGAACCCATCGGCTCGGTGGCCATCCTGCTGCTGGCGTCGGCGTTGGGCGTCGCCCTACCCTATCTGCTGGCTTTCGCGGCAGGCGCCATGATGTATGTGGTGGTCGAGGAACTCATCCCCGAGGCCGCCGAAGGACGACACACCAACCTCTCCACCATCGGATTTGCCATCGGCTTCGTGCTGATGATGACGATGGACGTGCTGCTGGGATAGGCACAACGAAAACAACAGGCCTACTCCAATCGCTAATGAAAAGCCGCCACGCCTTCGGGCTGCGGTTTTTTTTGTACTTTTGCATCCATGAATTGGATTATCTTGATTATTGCCGGTTGCTGCGAGGCGGGATTCACCTTCTGCCTGGGTAAAGCCAAGAGTGCCATCGGAACCGACTGGTGGCTGTGGATGACTGGATTCCTGCTGTTTACCATCGTCAGCATGGGTCTGCTGGCCAAAGCCACACAGACCATCCCCATCGGCACCGCCTATCCCGTCTGGACCGGCATCGGCGCCGTGGGCACCGTGCTGCTGGGCATCTTCGTCTTCCACGAACCCACCACCTTCTGGCGACTCTTCTTCATCTTCACGCTGACCGCCTCCATCGTCGGACTCAAAGCCGTGTCGTAAAATAGGTATAACAATCTTATTACCAAAAGAATGGATGACATAACCAATATGTGCTCGCACCTGCAGCGGAAGCTGTTTGAGGCGGATGGCGTATACCACCGTATCTGGCTGGCCCTGCAGGACGACCCCGAGTTGACCGCCGTTGTCCGTTCGCGGCAGCTGCATATCTACCGAAACGGGAAGAAAGTACTGGTGCTGGCTGGGAAAGCGGCCCCAAAAATCATCCGGGAAGACCGCATCTGCAGCTTACTAAATATCTAATACCATGAATATTGAGGAATTCCGCATATTCTGTCTTTCGTTGGGTGAAGGAAGCTCCAGTGGAGCTTCCGATAGCGAAGCGGAGAACAGTCGAGTGGAGGAGAAGCTGCCCTTCGCCAAGATGCCGGGTGGCGATGCGGTGCTGGTATTCTATGTCGATGGTCACACCTTTTGCTATTGCAACATCGACGACTTCCGGACCGTCATCGTCAAATGCCAACCTGAGCGCATCCCCGAACTGATGGAAACCAAAGGGATATGTCCCCCCGACAACCATTTCAACGCCAAATACTGGATCGGCCTGGAGGTACAGACCCTCGATACCGACACCCTGAAAGCACTGGTTACCAACTCCTACGAGATTGTGCGGAAAAAGAAAAGGAAGAAATAATGCATTAGGTAGTATTTCATCCAGTGTGTCTGGAGTCTGAGTACTCTAGGGTACGATGCAAAACTAAATAATTATTTTCAGAAGCTGTTTAAGTTTGATTGATGAGTTTTATTATGGACATGAGCGAGCAGATTTTTGCCTTTCCGATGGAACAATGGTGTGAACAAGTCCTGTGGACTTGTGAGCCGAGCCTCGAAAAGTTCCCACTTTTCGAAGAAGGCGAGGAAATTGTGATTGAGGAAAGGTGAAAAAGATGCCGTTCACGTACTTTAAGAAAAACATTGAATTAAATTTAAACAACTTCTTACTATCTTTTACAAATTTTTTTCATTTCTCTTTAGGATAGCTATACTTTATTTATCAGTTCGTCGGCGAGCATTTCCATCTTGGAGAAGGCAAACCAGCGGCGGCCAAGATCCTTGAGGGATGCACCGATATGGTAGACGGTGTTGTCGATGCACAAGAAGCGGTCATGGGTACGGACGAATACCGTCACGGTGATTGGGCGGTATTGGGCGTTGTGCTTGGCGATGTCCAGTGACAGTTGCTGTGAAATGGACTTGGTGTATATCATGGCCTCAACGTTCTTCTTGCGTTTGTCGAAGAGTGTCAGAACAGTATCATCAATGTAGTTGTCGAACAACACAATGCGTTTTTGGGCAGAACGTATGAGGTCAGAAACAAAAGTGTGGGCATCGAAGATTTGGCCGTCGAAGAAAATGCCCTGCTGCGGTTGCTGGCCTGCTTCGAGCAACTGGAAAACGCGGTCGATGCGCTGGTCAGTAGCAGTTTGGTGGCGCTCAAGATTTTCAAGGCGTTGGAAAACTGCCGCATTGGAAACAAGGAAATGGCGCATGGAGACAAACGCCCGCATAATCTGTATGTTCACCTCAATGGCCGTCTGTGAGCGCAAAACACTGCTTAGCATTGCAACACCATTTTCGGTAAATACATAAGGTAAATACTTGATATTATGCCCACGACCTGTTTTCAAGGTCGCATTTTGTGATTTTGAAAAATCTGTAGTTCCGTTCAAGGTCGCGAATTGCGACCTTGAAGATTTGGCTTCGTCTATCGTTAGTTGGAACATAAAATCATCAGGGAAACGATTGATGTTGCGTCTAACCTGTTCCTTCAAACGCTTGGTTTCAACACCATATAGCATTGCCAAATCACAGTCGAACATTACCTGTACGCCACGAATGGTAAATATCATATTCTCTATCTGCCTCACTGCCAATGGTTGGTCACAAACTGAGACTACCTCATTGTCATGTGTGACAAACTTTTCAATATCAGCAGCTTTCTTCTTTGCCATGATGTTATCTCACCCATGATAATCAATTTGTAAAATTACAACTTTTATTTGAATTGACGAAATTTATTATCTCATTGTCTTCATTTCAAGGGTTTCTCAGGTTCCCATCTCGGTGCGTCCGACGCGCCAAGTACGGGTATTCTCGCTGGGAAGGCTGGCATGGAGGAGTGTTGCATTCAGGCTATGGCTTGTGTTCTTTTTGCATCGATTTAAAATATAATAACCTCTAATAATTAGTTGTGAACACGAATCTAACGAATTACTATTCGTGTTATTCGTGCAATTCGTGTTCAAATAAAACGAATAATTAGTGGTTACCATATCAACGCAATATTATTTGCGTACTTTTGCAAATCAGGAAATAATGAACCGAACTATCCTCAAAATTGCAGGCGTCGCTTCCGGTCTCTACAACACAAAACAAATAACTAACACTCCACTATGAAAAGAACTGTCATATTTTCGCTAATTGTCTTGTTATTAGTTGGCTGCGGTAAGCAGCCGAAAACACTCGATGAGGTCAAGTCGGCATTTGTCACCATTAACGACAGTGTCAACGTTCACTATAAGATTTGGAATCAACACGCAAGCAATAATACATTAACGCAATCCAGCAAGCAAAAGACCCTCTGCTTCGTCCACGGATTCGGGTGCGACATGAACACTTGGGAGAAGCAGTTTGAGGCTTTACGTAATGATACCATGCAACTTGTGTTCATTGACCTGCCAGGTTATGGAAAGAGTGACAAGCCCCAGGTGGATTACACCTTCGATTTCTTCGCCCATGCTATCGATGCGGTGCTGAATGCCAACAATATACAGGATGCCGTCTTTGTAGGCCATAGCCTTGGTACTCCCGTTTGCCGACACACGCTGCTGACCACCCGTCATGGGGGTGCCTTGGTGGACGTCGACGGTGTCTATTGTTTCTACGACGGAACGGAAAGCCTTGAGTATGTGGAAGCCATACAACAGTTCGGTCACGCCTTCGACGGCCCCGACTGCCGTGAGGTCATCACGGGATTTGTCTCGTCTCTCGCCGGCAAGGAGACACCGCAGTGGGTGACCGACTATGCGATGTCGGTGATGCCCGAAACACCGCAATATGTGGCCTCCAGCACCATGCAACACCTTGTGGAGCGACAGTGGTGGTCCAACAGCCAACTCACGTTGCCCGTGATGGTTATCTGCACACAGAACAGCGGACTGGAGCCCGACAACGAGGCCAAGATGCAGGCACTCTACCCCCACCTCGACTACACCGAGCTGACCACCTGCGGCCACTTCATACACATGGAGCAGCCCGAACTGTTCAACGACAAGCTGAAAGCGTTTGTTAGATGAAGCCAGCGATAGCCATAGTAATCATTCTGACGGCGGCGGCATTGCTGGCGGGATATGTCGGCTGGCACCTGTGGAAGCTGGCGCCGGGAGTTTGGAAATGGGTGGCGTTGAGCGTTTTCGTGCTGTGGATGGCCACTTTCTTCGTGGGATTCTTCGTGATGGAACGGCTGCCCGTCGGCGTGGCCACGGTGGTCTATGAGGTGGGCAACACCTGGCTGATTGCCTTCCTCTACCTACTGCTGCTGTTTGCGGTGTCCGACCTCGCCTCTCTGCTTTTCTGTAGGAGCAAATCATTATTTACCCTTACCGACAGCGCAATCGGTTTGTTTATTGTCATTGGTATTGTGGCAGTTATACTGACAATAGGTGGCTTCCACTACCACCACAAATTCCGCGAGGAGATAACCCTCGTCACCGACAAACCGCTGGAGAAGCCGTTGACTATCGTGATGGCCAGCGACCTGCACCTCGGCTATCACAACCGCAAAGCGGAACTGTCACGCTGGGTGGATCTTATCAATGCCGAAAAGCCCGATGTGGTGCTGCTCTGCGGCGACATCATCGACATGAGCATTCGTCCTGTGCTGCAGGGCAACTATGCCGAAGAAATCCGTCGCATCGAGGCGCCTGTGTGGGCGGTGCTCGGCAACCACGAGTACTACAGCCATGTGGATCAGGCTGAGCGGTTCTTTGCTGCCGCCGACATCGTACTGCTGAAAGATTCCGTGGCGCACTGCAAGGGGCTGGACATCATTGGCCGCAACGATAGAACATATCCCAATCGGCTTGTTCTAAAAGAGTTGAAAGAAAAATTCGACATTCAGGATAGCCATCTCTCCATTCTCCTTGACCATCAGCCTTACCACCTCGAGGAGGCGGAAGCCGCCGGCATCGACTTCCAGTTCAGCGGACATACCCACCGCGGCCAGGTGTGGCCGCTGTCATGGATAACGGACGCCCTCTACGAGAAATCCTGGGGCCACCACCAGCGTGGCAACACGCATTATTACATCAGCTCCGGCCTGGGTATCTGGGGTCCGAAAATCCGTATCGGCACCCGCTCGGAATACCTGGTGCTACATATTGAGAACATGGGTGTTAAATAAAAATAATTGCCAGAAGGACAAGGCTTGAAACAAAGGGCGGGATTCCCTTTTAGGAAATCCCGCCCTCGTCTTTTGACACTACCTGCAAAGTGCCTGGACGTGCGTCACATCGGTGCCGACGAGGCAGACAACAGGTGTCTCGGGTTCAAACTGTCCACTGTCGTAGCGTCCGGCCTGAAGCAAGGCGACGGCATGGTCGCGACTATAAAGAATGCTCAATGCGCTGTTGGAGCTGGTGACGGGCTGTAGTGCTCCGAGCGTAGCGAAATTATTAGAACCAATAGCTTCGAGACAAAGCTTATAGCCATCGCCACCAAGATAGCATTTGCACTGTTTCATACGACTGTGGGTGGGGTTGTAGACGTAGTAACCAAGGGCTTTTGTAAGGCACATTCCTGTCAGGATAATGCCCAACACGGCACCTATCATGCCAAAAGTGAGACATACTGACTGTAATATGTCGCCCATCGGCATTTTACACAGCAGGACAATCAGACCTATGCCTGCAAAAAGAATAAGCAGACCCAACAAAGGCGATCTGGATTTTTTAACAATCTTGTCGCCCATCTCAGCGGCGACATATTCATCTATGGTTTGGTATTTTCCCATGGTTTTACTATTTAAGGTTTTAACATGTTATCAGTAGATGGAACAGCGTTTTTACCACCATTCACAAATATTTCAGTGAGCGGAATGTAGCGATTTCCTTCAACACGCGTCAACTGCGAGTAGAAAACACGCTCTTCCTTGTCGCTGTAGCGTATCAATGCCAGTTCGGGTTTGGCCTGACGTTTCACGGCCTCCAATGCCTGTTCGTCACCCGCCTCCAATGCGGCAACAATCTGTGCTTCAGACGACAGCGCATAATAGGCCAAGGTGGGTTCGAGCACTGCATGCAATCCACAATGCCAAGGACGTCGTGAATCACCAAACAGCCAGTAACATAACACTGTAAGCAGCGCACACACACCTATGAACATACCGCTGAGAAGTGCGGAAGAAGTTCCTGCGGACATATCACCTTTGACATAGTATATCACTCCGCATACCGCGCCGACAGCCGTCAGCGCCCACGCCGACCAAAGTGGCAACAATGTGCGACGGATCTCAGGTCGGGAATAAATCGATTTGTTTATGTATTCCACGCTTTGTCATTTTTAAGTAATAAAATAGTGAATATGAGAATGCGCAAATGCCTGAATACTTGAGTTCATAGCATATCAACCACTCAAGCAATCATACAATCGGGCATTCAAACAAGAAAAAACGTGGAATCAGAGTCTGAGACAGTGTATCAGATATATATAGCCATCGACCAAGTGGTGATGGCAGTATGCCGACAACCTTTTTACACTATAACACCGAGATTGTGCGGCTTGCGCTGTGGTGACGGTGCCCACCGGGCTGTCTTGCACCACCCGTACCGAGGTCGGCGGTGTCAGCGTGCTGCCACCCGTGACGGCAAGCACATCACACATGCCAACATCCTGCCACTGTGGCCAGTCGTCAGTACGTTCAATCGTGCTGGGGGACAAAACACCCGCTGACTCCTGACGAGGAGTGTCCATAGCCACAACGGCCGATGTCTGCCACACCGTCAAGCAGAGCAGCAACATCAATCTGTATGCCAACCGGGTGTTCACCTAATTGTTTTTGCCTATAATAACGTCACAGCAACACAATTATTGTTCAAACTGTTATTTCCACCTTCACAGACGGTTGTCTGTGCGGTAGCCGCTGGCGGTGAAGAGGGCGAGAAAACGGCCGTCCGCATCGGTGATGCGCACCTCACAGAACGGCACCCGACGGTGGTCAAGCAATTCGTGCGCCTCGGCGGTGATGACGCCGGCGCTGGCCCCGTGAAGGAAGGTGATATTGGCGGTGGTGGTGACGGTAAGGCTGCCGTGACTGTTGGTGGCGGCGGCAAAAGCCAGATCCGCCAACGTGAAAAGCAGTCCTCCCTGCACGACGCCGGCGGCATTCAGATGTCGCGGTGTGATGCTCACCTGCGTACGGGCATATCCATCGCAGACTTCCACGATTTCTATACCGTTCTGCCGGGCAAACTCATCGTGCTGAAAAAAATCCAAAAGAGATTGTGTATCCATAGGGGGTAAGTGTTATTGATTCGTTAGCAAAGCGGGGAACGAAATGACGCATAGACTATGCCTCGATGTTGATACCAAAGCAGATGGACGAGCTGTTGTGGAAATAGAATGGGTCATTGCCACCGGTGCCGGGCGAGAAGAGTCCGTGGCTGGCTTTGAACTCAAAACCAATCTTGAGATAGCGCGTATACCAATCCACTCCCAGCCCGTAAGTGTAGCGCAGGTCGTGTGCGTTCAGCGGGTGGATGTACTCACTGCCGTTACGTAGCGTGGAGAAATCATAACGGTAGTTGAGTCCAACGGCGACGTAAGGCTCCAGTTTATTGATGCGGAATGCGCAGAACTTGACATCGACAGGCAACTCGCCGCAAACGCTTTCCACCTTGTAGTCATCTAATAGCATGGCTGTTACGGAAACATCTCTTGGTTCCCAGCGACTGATGAAAAGCGATATCCCCGGCATGGCGCGCAAGCTGAAATAGCGACTCAACGAGACTTCACCCATCACAGCGATACGAAAACCGGGCACGTAGAACGAGTGGTTGCCCTCCTCCAAGGCGTGCGCCGTGCCACTCTGGGTGTAGTAAAGGTCGACCTGATTTTCGGTAAACCCCAGATGAAGACCATAAAGCAACTTGTGATTGTCCGCCGCTCCACCGTCCCGTTCTTGCGAATAGGCCGGTCCGGCAAGGAATGACCACTGGAAAACGCAAAGCATGAAGAAACATCCTGTGGATGTTTGGACAGCGCAACGGAGAACATATTCGATGCCTCGAAACAATACTTTCATGACGATTTATTTTTGAGTGAATAAATAAGGTTAATCGGCAAGTATTGTTTTCTTCGATATGCGTCGGGTTTAATTGTTTTTATAAGTAACGTTGTTCTGTCTGTTTTATTGCATCATCAACCGTGCCGTGCTTCCACAGGCACCAGCAATGCGGAAGGTAAGTATCATAATTGCAATCTTTTCGCTGCCTCGCTGAGGGGGATGAGATAATAGACCGACTGGGCGTCGCGGTAGAACTCGCGGGCGCCCCAGCGCTGCCAGTAGTGGTGGGTCTGCAGGCGGTGCATCACGGGGACGAAGATAAAGTCATACGACTGCAATTCGGACCATATCTCCATCAGCATCTGATAGTTGAGGCGAGTGTGTCGGTACTTCTCGGCAACGATGAACGAGAAGACGGCAATGGACCGCAGCCGCCCCAGCGCAGCCACCAGTTCAGGCTTGTCGTTCAAAATCTGCTCCGTCTCCTCCTCGACACGGTAGTCACTCATATTGAGCAGCCCCACCGTACGACCTTCCATGTCTATGGCTTTCACGCTCATAGGCCAGTTGAAGTGCAGGGTACGCACCCACGACGACACCTCTCCCCTATCGAAACCATACTGTCGTGTAATCCAGTCGATGGACTCTTCACTGTCGGACGGGGTGCAGCGGACAAGTCGTGTAGTACTGATAGTAAGGACGTTGAACGAAAGCAACTGGTGGGGATGATAGGATAGCTTGGCTTTCCGCAAGCCTACCAAGCCCATATCTTCCTCACGGTTGATGTAGCGGTATTGTTCCGGTAAATGCTTGGCAAACTGCTGGTTGATGATATTGAACGCACCGTTGACACTGCGGTCGGCCTTCTCAATACAGATGTCGAAGGTGTCCGGGGTCACAGGAGCACCCAACGTGAAGGCAACGAGTCTTTTATGAGACTTGTTATCTGTGACAGATGAACTGTCTGTGGATTCTTTGATGAAGATGGCACCCCCCTGCATATCAAGCTTCTGCCAGTTGTCGAAGAAACGACGCAAGACGCGTTTCTCGGCGGATAGGCTGTCGCCGTAGGAGGGGTTCTCGTGCTCCGACGCCTCGCTCCAGTGGTCGGCCAGTGCCAGACAGTCGTCGAAGAGGTCGGGGGTGATGGCACAATATTCGTAATCGGGGTGTTCCTCGACAAAACGGTTACAGTGGTTCCGTTTGGCTTTCAAGTGCTTACCCGCAAGATGTTCCAAATCCTCCCGCAAATAGAGGTAGTCGTAGCTGCTACGTTTGGGGGTGACGGTGGAGATGCCTGGGAAGCAGGAATGCAACGCCTGTGCGCGGTCGTCCTCCAGCCCCATCACCAGCAGGTCCTCGCCCCGCGAGGCGGCATCCTCCCGCAGCTTGTCAACGAGATGGATAGCGCATAGCGAATTCTGTTTTTCGGAATCCTTATTGCGATTGTCAAAATTGATCAAGTAGGCCATCTGCCCGTCGAAGCAGTGGCGCAATACAAGAGCACCGTCGAGGATACAGTAGCGCGTGTCAAACTCAGGCTGCCAGCCCACCAGGTTGGCGAAAGTGAAGTTGCAGTTCCGCAATCCTGTGCGGAACGTCACCGCCTGCAGCTCCGCCCTCACGTCGGCTGTTATTTCATTAAACGCTATCATGTATCAAAATAACGCCAACCGACAGAAAAAATTGTGAAAGCATTTCATGAACAATTATTTTGATAATTTCATCAAAGTGTGTATATTTGCATAGTTATTAACACTGCCAATCATGCCAAAGATATTCGAGTATGTCGGATTTATTCTCTAATGAAACTACGTAACGGGTATCTTGAATAATATTTGTATCTTTGTTTCAAGATTATAGAAGTTTTCACCATTAAAACTCCCATTAATATGGACCTCACAATAAACATCAAAAAAGGTCTTGGCGACTTACTATTCGACATGCCTGTTGAGCAAGTGGTTGAACTCTGGGGCGAAGCCGACGATGTGGAAACCATTGACAACGCCTCGGACGAGACTACTACCGTTCTGCACTACGGCGACATCTCCCTTTTCTTCGAAGGAGAGAACCCCATTCTCTCCTGCATCGACATCGCCGAACCCGACAGCACCTTACTGGGAACCAAAGTATTCGACCTGTCGGAGAAAGAGGTGGTGCGACTGATGGTGGACAACCACTACTACGAGCAGGACATCGACGTCGAGGCCTGGGGTGAGCGCCGCATCAGCTTCAACGAAGGCAATATCGACTTCTATTTCGACAACGAGGAATTGATCTCGATTCTCTTTGGCAAATGATGGCAGCCAAGACCCCCAACCTGCTGCTTCCCACAGCCTACCTCCCCCCTATCGCCTATTTCCAATTGCTGTGTCACCACAAACAGGCGGTGGTGGAACAATGGGAGAGTTACCCCAAACAAACGCTGCGTAACCGCACCTATATCCTGACCGCCAACGGCGTGCAGTTGCTCTCTGTACCCGTCGTCAAACCCAACGGAAACCACACGCTGACCCGCGACATAGCAATCAGCTACAGCGAAGCCTGGAATGTACGACATTGGCGTGCTATCGTATCAGCCTACAACGCCTCGCCCTATTTCCTCTACTACCGCGACGCTTTAGAGTCCATTTTGATGCAGCGCCACGAACGGCTAATAGAACTCAACGAAGCCCTCATATCTCTTGTTCTAAGATGGTTGAAGATGGATTGTGAGCTGAAATACTCCGAGCAATTCGATGCCCCCACCCAGCAAGACACCGATTTCCGATACCACCCCGAAACTATCCCCTACAAGGAGAAAAAATACTACCAAGTATTTGATACCAAGTATCCTTTCCAACCCAATCTGAGCATTCTCGACCTTCTTTTCAACATGGGGCCGGAAGCCAAGGACTACCTCGTCTGCTAAATCATAAAATACATAGAACAAAATATTTAAGGGCGATGTTTCTCAAGAAACATCGCCCTTAAATCATTCATACGGACCCAGTTCTATGATTCGGTACGATGATTCATATAGACAATCAACACGGAGATATCGGCTGGCGACACCCCGCTGATGCGCGATGCCTGACCGATGGTTTGCGGCCGGAGGCGCGACATTTTTTCACGCGACTCATACGACAAGGCCGTCAATGAAAAATAGTCCATATCAGATGGCAGCTTCAGGTTCTCGAACTTCATGATACGCCCTGCCACCTCCTGCTCTTTTTCAATATAACGCTGGTATTTGACCGCTATCTCGGCCGACTCGCAGACCTCATCACGAAGAGCCTCCGGCAACAGCTGCACGGCATCTTCCAGCGGTTCCGATATCGCCCGCAAATCGCCCAACGACACCTCGGGACGCAGCAGCAGATTGACCAAGCGCGTCCGCTGTGTCAACGGGGCACTCTCTTTTTGCGCCAGCATCTCGTCGGCCTCTTCCGGCGTAACCGACGCCTTCTCGACTGCCGAAATCAATTGCTGCACCGCTTCCCGCTTCGCTGCGACACGTTCCATCCGCTCCGACGACACCAGACCCCTTTCAAAAGCCAGCGGCGTGAGCCGTTCATCAGCATTGTCCTGTCGCAGCAGGGTGCGGTATTCCGCACGGGAGGTAAACATTCGATAAGGCTCGTCGACCCCCTTGCTGACCAGGTCGTCAATCAGCACACCGATATAGGCCTGGGTACGCGTCAGCACAAAAGGCTCACGTCCCAACAGCTTGAAGGCGGCATTGGCACCCGCCATCAAACCCTGGCAGGCCGCCTCTTCGTAGCCCGTGGTACCATTGATTTGTCCAGCGAAGTAGAGGTTCTCGACCCGCAAAGTCTCCAACGTATACCGCAGCTGTGTCGGCGGGAAATAGTCGTACTCGATGGCATATCCCGGCTTCAAGATGCGGGCCTCCTCGAAGCCCACCATCGAATGCAGCGCCTCGAGCTGCACCTCCAGCGGCAACGAAGAAGAGAAGCCATTTAAATAATAAGAGTTCGTATTACGTCCTTCCGGCTCGACAAAAATCTGATGCCGATCCTTGTCGGCAAAACGCACAATCTTATCCTCGATGGAGGGACAATAGCGGGGTCCCCTACCCTGTATGCGACCCGTATACAACGGCGAACGATCGAAGCCGGTGCGCAGGATTTCATGGGTTGCGTGGGACGTATATGCCATGTAACATGGCATTTGTGATGTAACGGGATGCGTGGCATCGAGAAACGAGAACTTCTGCGGATCGGTATCGCCGGGCTGTTCCTGCAGCTTGTCGAAACGGATGGAACGACCATCGACCCGCATCGGGGTACCCGTTTTCAATCGCTCCACCTCAAAGCCCATCTCCAACAACTGCTGCGACAATCCGTCGGCCGCCGACTCGGAAAGCCGACCACCCGACCAGGAATTGTCACCCACATGAATGAGTCCCCGCAGGAAGGTGCCGTTGGTGAGGACCACTGCCCTGGCCGGAACCTCGACACCCAGACGGGTGCGAACACCGGCGGCACGGCTACCCTCCATCAACAGCGACACCACCTCGTCCTGCCACAGCGACACGTTGGGGGTCTGCTCCAGCAGGCGACGCCAGGTGTTCGAAAACTGATCCTTGTCGCACTGTGCCCGCGGACTCCACATAGCCGGACCCTTGGAGCGGTTCAGCATACGGAACTGCAGCGTCGTCTGATCGGCCACAATGCCGGAGAAGCCACCCAAGGCGTCAATCTCACGAACAATCTGCCCTTTGGCGACGCCACCCATGGCAGGATTGCACGACATACGACAGATGGCATCCAGCGACTGGGTTATCAGCAGCGTCTTCATGCCCAAGCGGGCCGCCGCCATAGTGGCTTCGGCGCCGGCATGACCACCGCCGACCACAACAATATCAAAAGACTCCCAGCGCATTATAATTTTGAATTATGAATTTAGAATTTAGAATAAGGGGCGAGGGTTTCTGTTACTATTTATTCTTTTTAAATTTGAATTATGAATTTAGAATGAGGGGCGAGGGTTTCTGTTACTATTTTTCTAAGGGGCGCTATTTATTCTTTTTCTGCTATTTATATCTTTTGTTCCACGAGGAACATGCCGTTCGTTTAAGGTTTAACGTTTAATGTACTTGGACAATATTCAATAAAGCCTCTTTCCACTTTATTATTTAATCGTTACTACAGTTCTTCATACAGCGATAATGCGGCCTCTTCTTTGGCGCGCATTTCTTGGCTCTCCATTTCGCTTTTGTCGCCCTGGCCTAGGAGGTGGAGCACACCATGTATCAGCACTCGGTGCAACTCCTGAATAAATGGGTTACCCAATTGAGCGGCATTGTCTCGCACACGGTCCACACTGATGATGATGTCGCCCGACACCACATCGCCCGACACATAGTCGAAGGTGATGATGTCGGTATAGGTGTCGTGATTCAAAAACTGACGGTTGTAACGCAACAGGGTCTCGTCCGAACAGAAAACATACGCTATCTCCCCTACCCGCTTGTCGGCATCTTGAACCACACGAGTGATCCATTGACGAATCCGCTGCTTTTCGCGTAAAACAAACTGTATATCGTCTTGTGAGAACGAAATGGCCATCTATCAGTAACGTTTAAGGTTTAAGGTTTAACGTTTAGCGTTTAAGGTTTAACGTTTAGCGTTTAGCGTTTAACGTTTAACGTTTAACGTTTAAGGTTTAAGGTTTAATGTTTAACGTTTAACGTTTAATGTTTAAGGTTTAAGGTTTAACGTTTAAGGTTTAAGGTTTAACGTTTAATGTTTAAGGTTTAACGTTTAGCGTTTAAGGTTTAAGGTTTAATGTGCTTGTAAGTTTGATATTCAGTAAGCGGACAGTGGTCTTCTAGAATTTCCTAGGCTATCCTAGGAAGCACTAGTAGGACTAAAAGAAACGCTAACTGCTAACCGCTTTATTTCAATTTTCAACTTTTAACTTCCATTTTTACTCCATCATCACTTCACCTTCATTATTTAGTAATTACGTGCGCAGAGCCGAGCTCTGAAATTACACAATAATGGTTTGAATTACAAATAATTACACTGAAAAATGCGCAAAAATAACTCCACGAGAATCGGATAAAAGGAACGCAGTGGATAGTTCATGCGGAATAATCACACCTCCATGACTTCTCGGTGGTAAAAATATTGCAACGAGGAAAGTCTGCGGACTGCGTCGTCGGCATAGACACCTTCGATGTTAAACTCCATCCGGAGACATCTGCCCCCCTTGGAAAAAATGAAGCGATCCGACAAGGAAGAAATCAGAAACAGACCCCTACCCTGCTCCATGTTGGCGGAACGGGAGAGGCACGCCTCGTAATCGAAACCGGCGCCTTCGTCCTCGACTTCAAAATAAATGCCACCTCGACAGTGACCCACCTCGACGCGGACCTGCTTGGCAGCATCGTCGGCATTGCCGTGGTGGATGGCGTTCTGCACCGCCTGCAGTACGGGGACAGTGATGGTGGCAGCATAATGTGCCACATGATGGGTGTCAAAAGAACGGTCGAGGAAATCCTCTATCTCCCGCAAACCCTCATCATTCGACTGTACAATAAGCGATTCCGACATAAGCAGTAGCAGAAAATATCACCACAAAGGTACAAAAAAGAAAGCATTTCTGCAAGTCGCTATCTGAACAAATAGTCGTCAGCCTTGGACTTATAGAACGGTGTCAGCGGCAGCGGTGCATCGTAGAGCGACTCCGACGAGTTTCTACGACGCAGTTTTTCAAACTGTTGCAACATCTGCGGGGTGGGGTGGGCCACATCCGTAGCCTCGTGACTTTCACGCCGTTCTTCCTTCTCGCGCTCCATCTCCGCCTTCTCGTGCTCCAGCATACGACTCATGATCTGCTCCTGGCGATTCAACGTCTGCTGAGAGATGGTCTTGTTGACCAGGTCGGTCTCTGTCTGCTCCATCTGGCGCAGCATATCGTCAATCTCGCGCGCCATCTTGCCGTCGCGCGCATTCTCTTGCTTCAGCTCCTGACCGTACTGTTGCATCATGCGACGGATGGCCTCCTGCTGTGCCGCCATGCGTGCAAACTCCTCACTCATACCGTCTTTCTGACCCAGCCGTTTACGGCCCTGACCCTCGTTCTTGCCCTGCTTGTCGAGCTGTTTTTTGAGCGCCTCCATCTGCTTGTTCAGCTCGTCCTGCATCTGCTTCAACAACTTGGCCGACGGCTTGCTCTGACCTGGATTGCTGCACTTGCCCTGCTTGGCGTTTTTGCAGCTACCTTTCTGCTTATTCTTCTGGTTCTGAGCCATCTCCTTGTTCATCTGGTCTAACGATTCAGCGAGAATCAGCGACAGATTATTGAACGACGTCATGGTATACTGCATCGAGCGGGAGGCGGCGGTATTCTTGGAATTGCCGTAGAAAGACTGGTTCATCTGCATCAGGTCGGACAACGACTTGGCGGCATTTATGTTGGCGGCGGAGACCTCCTTGGTCACCGCAGCCGCCACCTGCACCTGTCGACGCGCGATGGCGTTCAGCGAGTCCTCGACGATGCGGAAGTCGCTCTTGATGGCTCCCTGCAGGGAAATAATACGCTGATACTGCGGATCCTGCACAAAAGTGGAGGAGGTGAGGCCTATCAACGATTCTTGGTTGTAAGAGAGGTGTATCAGGTTCTTTAGAAGGCGCCGTATCGACTCGGCATCCTCCGCCAGATTCTCTTGTTCCAGGTCTTGCTGCATCTCGGCCAGCTGCTCCGACAGCTTGCGCATATCCTCGGCAGCCGATCGTTGGTGCTGCGAAGCCCCCTTGCGGGAGTTGCGCTGCAACTGCTGTTCGGCCGACCGCTGGTGCTCGTCGATAGACTGCTCCAGCTGCTTGTCACTCTTGAAGTTAAGACTCTCGTCCAACTTCTTGTAATCCTTCTCGATAGCGCGTATCTCTTCCTTCAGCTCATCGTATTTCTTCGACAGCTCCTGCTGTTCCTGAAGGAGTCGTTCCGACTCCTGCTTGGAGGCTTTCTCCACCTCTTTGGAGAGCTGCTCCTGACGGTCGGCGAGTTCATCCATCTGTTCCACCACCGACTCGACGCGCTTCTCCATTTCGAGCCGTTTCATCAATTCAATGTCGCGGTCTATCTGTTTTTCCAGGTCTTTGCTGTTGAGTTGGATATTCTCTAACTGACTCTGTATCTCTTTCTTATCGAGCTGTTGCATCATCCGCTCCATCTCCTCCATCATCTGCTTCATCTTGTCGTCCAGCACCTCGTTCATCAGACGGTCCAGCTCGCGCTGTTTCTCCATCAGCTCCTCACTGGGATTGTTGAAACGCTCCTGCAGCTGCTGTCCCTGACGCATCTCCTCACGCATCTGCTGCAACGCATCACGTACTTCTTTTTGACGCTCGTAGAGCTCCTGCAGCTTCTGTTTGTCCTGCCAGTTGAGTTCCTTTTTGTCGACCAACTGCTGCAACATGCTCTCGATGTCGCGCTGCAATTTCTGCAACTCGCTGAGCGACAGCTGTGCCTTCTGCTCGGCCTGACGGCCGTGCTCGTCCAGCTGCTGGCGCAGCTCCTTCTCGGTGGGCACAACATCCACAAACTCCTGTGAACGACGGCACTGCGGCCCGTCGACACCATTGTTGTCGCAGACCTCGAAATAGTAGCTGATGCGGTCGCCCATCTCCACCACTATCTCGCTGAGGTCGAAGCTGTAGAAGAACTCCTGGGCCGACTCCTGCGTCAACGCCACAGGACGGCGGTCGAGCTCCTGCGCCACGGTGTCGTCGTGGGCACGCCGTTCGATAACGAAATTGAGGGCCGAGAAGCCGTAGTCATCCTTGATGCGGCCGTAGAACAGGCGTCGGCTGGGCAGCGTGGAATCCACCGCATCAGTGACATTTATCATCGGTGCCGCATCGGGTATCACCGACACTGCATAACACAGTGTGTCAGGCTTCAACGTATGCGTATTACAGACATAGAAACAGTAGTTGGACGACTCCATGGCACGCCACGTCACCATCACACGTCCGCTGGCGTCGGGACACAGCCGGCGCACAGCACTGCCCTCGACAGTCAGGATGAGACTGTCGGCGTCGTGGGTCTGGAAGCGCCAGTGCACCTGCGTTCCACGCGGCACAGTCATGTCGCCGTCGTTCATCAGCACCTCATTCTCGCGGTGGGTGTAGGCAGGGTAGGAGAGGGCGATGCTGAAATCCACCACCGACGCCTCGGGATGCACGCGCAGCTGATAGGTGGGCGATGTGACGCCACCGCCCGACAGGCGGAACTCCACATCCGACGGGGGTTTGGCGAAACGGTGGGAGAAATGCCCGCGGCCTTCGTCGTGCATCTTGTAGCTCCCTTCCGCCAGCTGGATATACACCTCTGACGGGGCGCTGGTGCCCTCTGTGGTGACCTGCAGCGTGAAATCGACATGTGCCGTGGTCTCCAGCGTGGCGTTCTCGACGACAAACGAGAACGGCGCCGGACGCTGGTATACGGTGTTGTAATCGACGATACGGTGGGACGAGCTGACAATCGTCGCCGGCGCCAGCACCAGCAACACCAGCAAGGCCAGCAGGGGGATAGCCGCATACTTCACGTAGCGGCGGTTTTTCGACAAATCGACCGCCTTGAAGAAGGGGATAGGGGAGAGGTGCTCCGTTTTCTGGGCGATGCAGGCCATCAGCAGGTCGCTGTCGGCCGTAGGCGCCATGCGCTCCATCTGCAGCAGGTTCAGCAGCTGGTCGGCCACCTCGGGAAAATGGTTGCCCACGATCACCGCAGCCTGCTCGTAGCTGAGCACACGACCCAGC
This sequence comes from Bacteroidales bacterium, assembly GCA_017449975.1. Lineage (GTDB taxonomy): Bacteria > Bacteroidota > Bacteroidia > Bacteroidales > P3 > Colimorpha. The sequence goes on along the minus strand of JAFSYK010000078.1, from coordinate 18,394 downwards.
CGGTGCATGTGGAGCCACGGACGCACCACACAATAGCCCACCACAGCGAGGACGAGCAGCAGATAGCCCCAGAACAGGAAAGCCCTGACGAGGGGCGAGAAGAAGCCGAAATGCTCGGACAACGACATGCAGACAAACAGCGTCACCAGCAGCGCGATGGCGTAGAGACTGCCCCTTATCAGCTGATTCTTATAGTACCGGCGGATAAAGGTGTTCAAACCTTCTATGATGGGATTCTCCTTCGTAGGCGTACAATAAAGCTATGCAAAGATACGAAATTTAAAGAAACAACAATAATCCAGCCGGATTTCCGTTTCTTTAACATGGGAAAAGTAGTCCTTATCACAGGTGCCTCGTCGGGCTTTGGTAAAGCCACCGCCGAAATGCTGGCGGAGCGCGGCCACACGGTCTACGGCCTCGCGCGCCGTACCATGGAACATGAGAAAATCCACTACCTGACGGCCGACGTCTGCGACCGCGCCGCCATCGACGGACGGGTCGCCGAGATCATCGCCCGGGAGGCGCATATCGACGTCCTCATCAACAACGCCGGCATGGGCATCGGAGGCGCCCTCGAACTGGCCACAGCAGAGGAGATAGCCTGCCAGATGAACACCAACTTCATGGGCTGTGTCAACCTGTGCCAGGCCGTGCTGCCCCACATGCGGAAGCAAGGCCACGGACGCATCGTCAACATCAGCTCCATCGGCGGCGTCATGGGACTGCCCTACCAGGGCTTCTATTCCGCCTCCAAGTTTGCCATCGAAGGCTTCAGCGAAGCCCTCAGCGCCGAGGTGAAACGCTTCGGCATCAGCGTGTCGATGGTCGAACCCGGCGATTTCGCCACCAATTTCACCGCCAGCCGACGCAATTCCGAAGCCACACTGAAAGATGCCGCCTACGGCCCTGTTTTCAGTCAGTCGCTACAACTTATCGAAAAGGAGGAGAAAGGCGGCCTGAGGCCCGAAAAAATGGCTCAGCGGGTAGCCCATATCGTCGAGTGCCGCAAGCCTCGCCTGCGCTATGTGGTGGCCAACCTGGAACAAAAGCTCTCGGTGGCCATCAAACGCATCGTGCCGGGCAATATGTTTGTGGACATACTGCGCGGATACTACAAATCGTGAAGTAGGGTAGGGGAGCCGTTCTACAGCGGCATACCGAACACGGCGCGCTGCATCAGCGGCGTGGTGTTGTACTGCGTGCTCCAGATTTTCACCGCCTCGTTGCCGATAATCTGCGGATTGGTGTAGGCGGTGGTCACATTGTGCTCGATGGCGGCACGGTTCATCTCGGCATAATAGATGGAGTGGACGCCGCGTTTCTGCCAGTCGGGATGCACGCCGTTGAGCAACAGGTCGATGGTATCGAACTTGCGCAACGCGCGCAGGATGTATATCCAGCCGAAGGGGAAGAGGTGTCCGTTGGCTTTTTTATAGGCCTCGGTAATGTCGGGGATGCTGAGGCCGAACGCCACCAGATTGTCGTCCTGGTCCACCACGAAGTTGGCGAAATGCAGGTTGATGAAGGGGAAATACTCCTTGATATAGACATCTATCTCTTTCTCCGTCAACGGCACAAAGTCGTACAGGTCTTTGAACGAATCGTTGAGCGTGTGGAAGAACTTGCGGGCGTAGGGGTAGACCTCCTTGCGTTTCTTGAATTTGAGCAGCCGCAGGTTGTATTTGTGCAGGATCAGTTCGTTGATGCGCGCCACCTTGTCGGGAATAGGCTGGTTGGCGGGCATCTTATATTGCTGCCAGCGGCAGGTGATCTTCATGCCGCGCTGTTCCACGAAGCGGATGTAGTACTCCGGGTTGTAGAGCGTCGAGGTGTTCTGGCGCGCGTCGAAGTTATCGATAGCCCAGCACTCTTTGTCCATGTCGGTGAAACCGAGCGGACCCTCCATCTCCTCCATACCCTGCTGGCGGCCGTATTCCGCCACCTGGTCGATGAGGGCGTTGAAGACATCGTAGTCCTCTATGAAATCGAACCAGCCGAAACGCACCGCCTTATGGCCCCAGCGCTCGTTGCAGGTGCGGTTGATGATGGCCGCCACACGACCCACGATGGCGCCGTCGCGGTAGGCCAGATAGAGCTTGCAGTCGCAATGATCCAGCGAGGGATTCTTCTTGGTCAGCAGTCCCAGCTCGTCCGACATCAGCGGCGGGATATAGGAGGGCACCTCCTTGAACAGTTGGTTGGGGAAGTTGATAAAGCGACGCAGTTCGCGCCGACCGGAGACCTCTTTTACAACAACTTCGCTCATAGCAGCATTACATTATTTCCAATTTCTTGAAACAGTCGTATATCTTGCTGACGGCCGTGTCCACCTGCTGACGCGTGTGGGTGGCCATCAGGGCAAAACGCACCAGCGTGTCTTCCGACGGCACTGCCGGCGCGATGACCGGCGTGACGAACACACCTTCCTCAAACAGCATGTGCGTCAGCATGAACGTCTTATCGTTGTCGCGCACAAACAGCGGTATGATGGGTGTCTCCGTGTTGCCAATCTCGAAGCCCAGGTCCTTGAACGACTTCATCGCGTAGCGGGTGATGTCCCACAGTGCCTCGCGCCGTTCGGGCTCGGAGCGCATGATGTGCAGCGCCGCCAGCACCGATGCCGTGGAGGCCGGCGAGATGGAAGCTGTGAAGATATAAGGACGTACATTGTGTTTCATCCAGTTGATGGTTTCCTTGTCGGAAGCCACAAAGCCGCCGACCGACGCCAGCGACTTGGAGAAGGTGCCCATCACCACCTCCACGTCGGGCAGCGCGTTGAAGTGGTCGCAGGTGCCACGGCCCTCACGGCCAAAGACACCAATACCGTGCGCCTCGTCAACCATCAGCGTGGCCTGGTACTGTTTGCACAGCTCAACCATACGGGGAATCGGCGCCACGTCGCCTTCCATAGAGAAGACACCGTCGGTCACCACCAGCTTGCAAGCGTCTATCGGACAGCGCTGCAACACGCGTTCCAGGTCTTCCATGCTGTTGTGACGGTACTTATAGGTGGTGGCAAAGGTAATCTGCTTGCCCTCCATGATAGAGGCATGGTCGCGCTCGTCGTAGATAACGTAGTCGTTGCGTCCCATCAGGCAGGGGATGGTGCCCGAGTTGGCCTGGAAACCGGCCGAGAAGAGCATCACGCCCTCCTTGCCCAGAAACTCCGCCAGCTCGTCCTGAAGCTGGATGTGGATATCCAGTGTGCCATTCAGAAAAGGAGAACCCGCGCATCCCGAACCATATTTGTCGATGGCGGCCTTGGCGGCCTCTTTGATTTTCGGGTGGTTGGTGAGGCCCAGATAGGAGTTGGAGCCAAACATCAGTACCCGCTTACCGCTAACTATAACTTCCGTGTCCTGTTCTGAAGAAATCGGTGTAAAATAGGGATAGATACCTCTTGCTTTGGTCTCCTGCGGGAGCGTGTAAAGGGCTAACTTTGTCTGTAACGGCTTCATACAATAGAACTACCTCCAGTGGGATGATTAGGAATTAACAATATTTAAAGATGCAAAGTAACGAAAAAATTTGTTTTGTCGCCCCATTGCAAATGTTAAAAGTGAAGGGACAAAAATGTTAAAAAAGAAAAAAACCCGTTTTCGGGTGTTTACAAATGTAAAAAAAGAGGGTGAATCTTGTTAATTTCACCCTCCTATTTTATGAAAGCAACTGACTGATTTTCTCCACACGACGGGCGTGTCGACCTCCTTCGAAAGGAGTATTTAGAAACATATCGACGATCTGCATGGCCGTTTCGGTGGAGATGAAGCGGGCAGGCATAGAGAGAATATTGGCGTCGTTGTGGGCGCGTCCCAGCTGCGCCAGTTCGGGTGTCCAGCACAGCGCGCAGCGCACATGCAGGTATTTGTTCACCGTCATCTGCACCCCGTTGCCGGAGCCACAGATAACGATGCCACGTTGGTATTCACCCTTGTTGATTGCACTACCGACAGGATGGGCATAGTCGGGATAGTCGACGCTGTCCGGACCGTTGGTGCCGAAATCGCGCACTTCAAAACCCTTGTCACGCAGATGCGCGATTACCAATTCTTTCAGTTCAAATCCAGCATGGTCACTGGCGATAGGGATAATCTCTTTCATCAGTCTTCACAGATTATTGGTGGTTGTCTCTATTTGCAAAAGTAAAAAGAATGTAAAAAAATCAAAAATGAGACTTACTAACAATTTGTGTGTAGAAACATGTTGATTGCGGTTTGAAAAGAAAATAATAAGTCAAAACAGGAGAAATAATAACACATTTCAAGAATGAAACAGAGAAATTAAAAGCCCGTAACTGTGCTAACAAGGTACTGTTAAAACCATTATCAACAACGTGTTAATGATTGGATAAATAATTAAAAACAAACTAATTAAATAGTGAAAAGTCGATGAAGAACTTAATGAAAGATAAACTTGTAAAATTCATTAGGAAGATATGAACAGAATTAACAAAGTAGATAAAAAAATAAAAAAAATAAAAAGAAGAAAGATTATAATTTATAAAGTAAAAATGGGAAGGGACGAAGATGGGATAAAAAGTCGTATCTTTGCATTGAAATAATTGATATAGTATGGATATGCAAGAATTGAAAGAGGCCATTTTTTCTTTAAAAAAGAAAAAAAACGCTGTCATCTTGGGTCACTATTATCAACGTGACGAGATACAAGAGATATCGGACTATATAGGTGACAGTCTTGCATTGGCCCGGGAGGCGGAACGCTGTGAAGCGGACATCATTGTTTTTTGTGGTGTGCATTTCATGGCCGAGACCGCCAAAATTCTCAACCCTACGCGCAAAGTGCTGCTTCCGGATATGGCCGCCGGCTGTTCGTTGGCCGATTCTTGTCCTGCCGACGCTTTCAAAGCTTTCAAAGAGGCGCATCCTGGGTACATGGTTATTTCCTATATCAATTGTTCGGCAGAAATCAAAGCCCTGTCGGATTTAATCTGTACTTCGGGCAATGCTGAAAAACTAATTCGTTCGCTGCCGGAAGATCAAAAGATAATTTTCGCTCCCGATAAAAACTTGGGTGGCTACATCAATTCGGTGACGGGTCGCAACATGCTTTTGTGGGACGGTGTCTGCATGGTGCACGACGCCATGCGTGCCGAGCGTGCCATCCAGTTGAAAAAAGAGTACCCCGAGGCATTGATGATTGCCCATCCCGAGTGCAACGCCGCGCTGCTGCAGGTGGCCGACTTCATCGGTTCAACCAAAGCTATGTTGAGTTTCATCCAAAACAGCGATGCCAAGCAGTTCATCGTGGCCACCGAATCGGGCATACTCTGGGAGATGAAGCGCAACAACCCCGACAAGGAGTTTATCGTCATCAACCCGGAAGACAATAAAAACTGCAACTGTGTGGACTGCTCCTATATGAAGTTGAACACGCTGGAAAAACTCTATCGTTGTCTGGACGATGAGCAGCCCGAGATTGTCATGTCGCCCGAAATGATCGACAAGGCCCGCAAGCCCATCGAGCGGATGTTGGAAATGTCGAAAAAGTTGGGAATAATTAAATAGTTAAGCGTTATTTTTGTTATTTCGTAATAACGATATCTCGTTATAGCGAATAATTGAAAGTTCATATCATTCAACAAGTTGTTGATAACGCAAAATGTTCCACGTGAAACAATGAGCAATGTTTGTTTTAGGGTAAAAGAACCTACCACGCTGTTGAATTTTTTGATTGAGCAGATGCCTGGCATGAGCAAGACTCAGGTGAAGCAGGTGTTGGCGCATGAGATAAAAGTTGAGGGGAGAAAAGTGAGTCAATTCGACTTCCCTTTGCAGTCTGGAATGCTTGTGGAACGTACCAAAAAAAGTTATTCTTCCCGTTTCTTGCCTTCCAATTTGGACATTATCTATGAGGACAGCTACCTGATGGTGGTCAATAAGCACGAAGGTTTACTCTCGTTCAGCCGGCACCCCAACGACCGGACGGTCATCACCGAGTTGAATTACTATCTGGACCATCGCAACGAATCGGTCCATGCCCATATCGTTCACCGGCTGGACAGGGACACTTCGGGCTTGATGGTGGTGTCGAAAAGCAAGGAGGTGTCGCGTCGGTTCGAAGAGGACTGGAAGGGTAGGGTGTACGACCGTGCCTATATTGCCGTGGCGTGGGGCAGCATCACCCCGAAGGAGGGTACCATCACCTCTTGGCTGACAGACGGACAATACTGTGTGCTCTCTTCTCCCACCGACAATGGCGGCAAGAAAGCCGTTACCCATTACCGAGTGCTGCAGACCAACGGACGCTTTTCGTTGGTGGAGCTGCGGTTGGACACGGGTCGCCGCAACCAGATACGTGTACACCTGCGGGAACTCCAGCATCCGGTGGTCCACGATCCCATGTATGGCTACAAGGAGGACAGCGCCCCCATCCACCGGCTGGCGTTGCATGCCTTCCGTCTCTGCTTCCGGCATCCCATCACAAACAAGAAGATGGAATTCGAAACGCCGGTGCCGCCAACCTTTATGCGGTTGATGGAAGGGTAGGGGGATTATTTAGTTTTTGAAACGAACACGGATTGCTCGGATACGCACGGATTAGCTGTTCTATTCGCGTAATCCGTTTCACAGTTATAACTGGGTTGCTAACAATATAATCTTTTCTACCAGTTTTTCTACTTGCGGCAGGTAGTTATTGATATCTTGCTCCGTTGCATCAATGAAATCGTCATAGTCGCTGCCTTTGCGAAATGCAAACACATTGCCAAAGAGGTTGCCATCCTCTTTTGAAAGCAAACCTGTGCGCACATAATACTGGTTCAGCATGGCAATGACACCTTTATGCGTGCTCACAAGATGTTCATCTTTGATGAGCGCAGCCGAAGCGGCGTAGTAAAGGGCATAGTACATACGGTTGGCAATCATACCCCACACTTTCATAGGCATAACACGCCTGATCTCGTCCAGAGCCAATCGAGCCTTCTCGATGCGATAAAGCACAATGGCATGGCGTTCTTCTTCCGATAAACTCATAATCTAATTCCTTCCTCTCTTACGTTATACTTAAACAATGAAGGTGGAGCGTTGCGCCATTGGTCAACAGTGTAAACCAGAGTGTTTATCTCTTCGCCGATATCAAAACCCTTGTTCCATAGCTCGTTTGCTATTGTATAGCGTTCCTGATGTGGCATCGGTGGCTTATTGAGCAATACGATGATATCCCAATCCGAGTCCGGACGTGCGTTGCCTCTGGCCCTCGAACCATAGAGAATTATCTCAGCATCAGGCTCCGAGGATCGCACCGTTGACCGTATCATATTCAGTACTTTCTCTCTATCCATTTCAATTTTCAAAATTACACAAAAGTATTAAACTGGCAAAATTTTTCATCTTTTCATCATTTAATTACTACGAATAGGATGGAGTTCGAAACGCACATTCCCTTTGCAATTTTGTGCCTGATGGATAAGTAGAAGCAGTTGTCGCAAAATTTGCGATAATTCAACAGGAAGGTGTTTAGTGTGGATAGAGGTCCTGCTAATATAAACGCAGGAGCCGTTTCCAAACGGAGAAGCTCCTGCGTTAGGGATAGTTTTAACGTGCGGGGCGGCGGAACAACAGGCAAGTTCTAACGCGCAGAGCGCACAGCCCGGACAGATTGCCCGCCGTTGCGGCGGCCGCCGCCGTCGTCCACGAACTGGTCGCCCGAGGAGAAGTAGAAGCACCACGCACCGTTCGGGTAGTCTGAATAGAGCGAGGCAGACCAGTAGTCGCCGTCCTCTCCTGCGCCGAGGAGCTCGCTGCCCGAGCGGCCGCCAGCGGCAGGCAGGAAGAGACTGTTGCCGTTGGAGGCGGTAAGCAAACGTCCGTACACACCATTGCGGGTAGTCCAGATACTGGTGGTGTTATCTCTTAGTTCTTGCCACTCTTCCATGGTGGGGGTGCGCCACCCGTTGCCCCAGTTGGCGGTGGCGGCATCGTCGCTGGGCTGCAGGGTGGTCAGGTTATCGGTGAATCCGTTGTAACCATAACTGGAATTGTAGCAGTACTTGGTGAGTTGGTCGAAAGCACCGTTGCAGTATCGGTAGGTACTCCAATTGTAGACACTCTTGGGCTGCGTCTCGCCCCAGGCGAAATAGTCGCCGTAGTCCTCTGGGCTTTCAGCACCAATGTTGCGCGTGGCCCACAGCAGGCCGCTGGGCAGACCCAGGTCTACATAGTCGCCCGGTGTTTGACCCGAACCGCCTCCGTTGCTGTTGGAATTGGAGCCACCCGTGCTGTCGTTGTCTTTTTCGCAGGATGCAAGTCCCACGCTCAGCAAGGCCGCAAAGGCCAACAGAAGAAATCTTTTCTTTTTCATTGTTTTGATGCTTTTGAAAAGGGTTCCGACCCTCCAACGGAACATTACTAAACTAAATAAGAAAGGCATGAGGGTATGTACTCATGTCCGTTTGTCTATAGGTATCGGCAAACACCTTTGAAGGAACGGGGTCTGGGGAACATATCTCACGCCTGAAGATATGCTAAATGGATAGCATACACAATCAAGCGAAAGCATAAATGCTCAGTCCCCCTTCTAAAATTTGCCGATTTGATAGACAAGGACAGTATTGCAATGCTTTTCTTGCATCCGCTTTCGTGCTCTCGAAAGCGGATGCAATATTACACATTTTTCATCATTTGAAAAAATATTACCGCCATGAAAGGGTACTTTTTCTGCCATGACGGGCAATAATTATAAAAAACAATAGTTATATATTTAATATATAAAACCTGAATGGAATACAACAGTCAAAGAGAACATCTCTGCATCAGCGATTATGGCCGCAATGTGGTCAAGCTGATACAGTATGCAAAAACCATAGAGGACCGGGAGCAGCGCTCCAAGGTGGCCGAGGCCATCGTGTCGGTGATGGGTCAGGTAAACCCGCAAGCCAAAGACTCGGTGGAGTATCGGCACAAACTCTGGGACCATTTGATGATGATGGCCGACTGGGATTTGGATGTCGACACGCCGTTCCCCCTCACCCGTCCGGAAGAGGACCGTCTGCGTCCCCAGCCGCTGCACTATAAGGACAACAAGATGCGCTACCGTCACTACGGTGCCAATCTGGAGAAGATGATACAGCAGGTGGCCGAGATGCCGGAAGGGGAGGAGCGTGAGGTGCTGGCGGCACAGATCGCCCACACGATGAAGCGGGAGTACCTCACCTGGAACAGTGACACGGTGGAGGACACCCTCATTGTGGACCAGATGGCGGAAATGAGCGACAACCGGCTGCAGCCGCCCGCCGATTTCCAGTTCAACCGCGAATATGCGATTGAGAAGGCCGAACCTCGTCCGAAAGGCAAGAACAAAAAACGCAAGAAATAGCATGGCATCGTTTGAAATCATCGGGGGCCAGCGCCTGAAGGGGGAGATCACACCCCAGGGTGCCAAGAATGAGGCACTGCAGGTTATCTGCGCCGTCATGTTGACATCGGAGCCGGTGCGAATCGAGAATATCCCCGACATCCGCGATGTCAATAAACTGATCGACCTGCTGATTTTGCTGGGCGTGCGCGCCCGCAAAGTGGGTCCCTCCACCTATGAGTTCCAGGCCGACCAGGTCAATATGGCGATGCTGGAGAGCGCAGAGTTTGCCGAGCAGGCCATGGCGCTGCGCGGCAGCATCATGCTGGTGGGTCCGTTACTGTCGCGCTTCGGACTGGCCTACGTGCCGCAGCCGGGTGGCGACAAGATTGGCCGTCGCCGTCTCGACACCCATTTTCTGGGCATGGAGCGGCTGGGCGCCACCGTGGAATACAAGCGCAACGCCTACCGTGTGCAGAGCAAGAAGCGGCTGAAGGGCTGCTATATGTTGCTCGACGAAGCATCGGTGACTGGTACGGCCAATATCATCATGGCCGCCGTGATGGCGCAAGGCACCACCACCATTATGAACGCGGCCTGTGAGCCGTATGTCTACCAGTTGTGCAAGATGCTCAACCGCATGGGTGCCAAGATTTCCGGCGTAGGCTCCAACCTCCTCACCATCCGCGGCGTCAAAGAGCTGCACGGCTGTACACACCGCCTGCTGCCTGACATGATCGAGGTGGGTAGCTTCATCGGCATGGCCGCCATGACGCAGAGCGACATCACCATCAAGGATGTCCAGGTGGAGCATCTGGGCCTGATACCGCAGGTGTTCCGCCGCCTGGGTATCGAGGTGTGGCAGCGGGGCGACGACCTCTACATCCCTGCACAGGAACACTACGAGATAGAACGTTTCATGGACGGCTCCATCATGACCATCGCCGACGCTCCGTGGCCGGGCTTCACGCCCGACCTCATCAGCATCGCGCTGGTGGTGGCCATCCAGGCGAAGGGCAGCGTGCTGATACATCAGAAGATGTTTGAAAGCCGCCTGTTCTTTGTCGACAAACTGATAGACATGGGTGCCCAGATTATCCTCTGCGACCCACACCGTGCCACCGTCATCGGCCTCGACCGTGAACATCCGTTGAAGGGGGTGCGCATGGTGTCGCCCGATATCCGTGCCGGCGTGGCGCTGCTGATAGCGGCGCTGAGTGCCGAGGGCAAGAGCCGTATTGACAATATTGAACAAATAGACCGCGGCTATCAGCACATCGACGAGCGTCTGCGCAAGTTGGGCGCAAAGATTATACGATTGTAAGAAGCTGTTTAAATTTAATTCAATGTTTTTCTTAAAGTACATGAACGGCATCTTTTTCACCTTTCCTCAGTCACAATGGAACCCCATTGTTCCATCAGAAAGGCAAAAAATCTGCTCGCCCATGTCCATAATAAAACTCATCAATCAAACTTAAACAGCTTCTAAATAGTAGTTACAATGTTCAACTTTCTACATCTAAACAGAAAACCGATACCCACCTTCGAAGTGTTGGGTACCGACATGCACTGTCATCTGGTCCCCGGTGTGGACGACGGTGCCAACAACGTGGAGAAATCGCTTGCCTGTATGCGCAGCCTTGCCGCGCTGGGCTTCAAGCAGCTCTACATCACACCGCACTTCCAGTACCCGCGTTACGACAACAACGAGGAGGAGATACAGGCCCGCTATGCGGAGTTGAAACGACAGGCTGAGCAGGCGGGCATCCCGCTCACCTTGCGCGGCGTGGCCGGCGAATACCGTATCGACGACAAGTTTGCCGCGCGTGTCGAAGGCAACCGTTTCCTGCGCATCTCCGACAAATATGTGTTGGTGGAGCTGTCGCTGCACCAGCCCCGCATGGGCGTGGCGGAAGCCATCTACAGCCTGCAGGAGAAAGGCTGTGAGGTCATACTGGCGCATCCGGAGCGCTATCCCTATATGTCCCTCAACTCCCAGCTGTTCGAGCAGCTGAAGAATCAGGATGTCTATTTCCAGGTGAACATCCTGTCGCTGACCGGATTCTACGGCGACCGTGCCAAATGGATGGGATACAACCTCATCAAGCGCGGCTGGGTGGAGTTTCTGGGTAGCGACACCCACAACGAAATCTACATCCAGGCGATGGTGCAGGCCAGCCACGACCGCAAGCTGAGGAAGCTGTTGGACAAATGTGAATTTATGAATGGTAAATTGTAAAATTCGATACTGATATGATGAACACGTTTAATGCCATCTCTCCCATCGATGGACGCTATAGAAACAAGGTGGAACCTTTGGCGGAGTTCTTCTCCGAGCGGGCGCTGATCCGCTACCGTCTCCGTGTCGAGGTGGAGTATTTCATTGCCCTCAACGAGCAGCTGCATTTTGTCGACGGAGGTTGGGAAGAGTCGCTGCGCGACGTCTACCGCAATTTCGACGACGCCGGCGCCGCCGAGGTGAAAGAGATCGAGAAAACCACCAACCACGACGTCAAATCGGTGGAATACTACCTGAAACGTCGCATGGACGCCCTGGGCCTGGAGGCCTGTAAGGAGTTCGTGCATTTCGGCCTCACCAGCCAGGATGTCAACAACACCGCTGTGCCGCTCAGCATGCGCGAGTGCCACGAGCAGGTGCTGCGTCCCGCCTACGGCCGCATACTGGAGTTGCTGGAGGCGCGAGCCCAGGAGTGGGCCGCCGTGCCCATGCTGGCCCACACCCACGGTCAGCCGGCGTCGCCCACCACGCTGGGCAAAGAGATGGAGGTTTTCGCCTACCGTCTGCGCCGTCAGCTGGAGCAGCTCGACAAGCTGTCGTTCGAGGCCAAATTCGGCGGCGCCACGGGTAATTTCAACGCCCACCGTGTCGCCTATCCCGACATCGACTGGCGTGCCTTCGGCAACACCTTCGTCTCGGAGCGTCTCGGCCTGGTGCGTCAGCAGTACACCACACAGATTGAGAACTACGACGGCATGGCCGCCTATTTCGACGCCTGCAAGCGCGTCAACGTCATCCTGGTGGACTTCTGCCGCGACATCTGGACTTACGTCTCGATGGAATACTTCAAGCAGAAAATCAAAGCGGGCGAGGTGGGCTCGTCGGCCATGCCCCACAAGGTGAACCCCATCGACTTCGAGAACGCCGAGGGCAACCTGGGTCTGGCCAACGCCATCTTCGAGCACCTGAGCCACAAGCTGCCCATCAGCCGCATGCAGCGCGACCTCACCGACTCGACGGTGAGCCGCAACATCGGCGTGCCCATCGCCCACACGCTCATCGCCACGGCCTCCATCGAGAAGGGTGTCGGCAAGCTGTTGCTCAACGAGCAGGCGCTGCACCGCGACCTGGAGAACAACTGGGCGGTGGTGGCCGAAGCGCTGCAGACCATCCTGCGCAGCGTGGGCTACCCCAATCCCTACGAGGCGTTGAAGCAGCTCACCCGCACCAATGAGAAGGTGACGGAGGAGACCATCCACCGCTTCATCGACACGCTGGAGGTGTCCGACGACATCAAGGCGCGTATGCGCACCATCACACCGCACAACTACACCGGTTACGGCCTATGAAATTCACCGTCAACCGACTGAAGCGCCATTGGGCAAGGGTGTTGCTCTTTGTCACGCTGGCATCGCTGGGCGTGCTGTTCACCATTGCCACGGCCTTGAGTGTGGCTGACTTCCTGAAGTTGTTGTTCAACGACGACAGCATGGGTGGCGCCGCCACCTCCGGCAACCTGGTGGCGCAGGCGTTGGAGTGGCTCTACGGCCAGCTCATCGTCTACGGCACCGGCAAGGCGTTGGTCTATTTCTCCATCTTCGTGCTGGTCACCTACACGCTGAAGAACCTGTTCTGCTATCTGGCTGCGGTGGCCATGGCGCGGCTGCGCTGCCGCCTGTTGCAGGAGATACGCAACGACCTTTACGCCAAAACGCTGCGCATGCCCATCGGCTACTACGTCACCCACCGCAAGGGCGACATCCTGTCGCGTTTCGGTGGCGATATGATCGAATACGAGGAGAATGTCATCAATGCCTTCCAGACCTTCGTCAACTCGGTGGTGAGCATCATGCTCTACCTGTTGATGCTCTTCTATATCAACGTCAAGCTGACGGGCTTCGTGCTGCTCATGCTGCCGCTGATTGTCTTTGTCATCAGCGGCATCACACGTCGGCTGCGCCGCAACTCGGTGGAGCTGCAGGAGCGCAGCGCGCGGCTGACAGCCATGATGGAGGAGTCGCTGATGGGACTGAAAATCATCAAGGCTTACACCGCCATCGACTTCTTCAACCGTCATTTCCGCAAGCAGAACCGCGACTACACCAAGCTACGCGTCAGCGTCTTCCGTCGCATCGACATGGCGTCGCCCGTCAGCGAGTTTATGGGCAATGTCATCGTCATCGGCATCCTGCTGTTCGGCTCCTTGCTGATTATGCGTGCCGACCACGGCCTGTCGCCCGAGCTCTTTGTGAGCTATATCACCCTTTTCGTGTTGATGATACCCCCCGCCAAGGAGCTCACCACCGCCATCAGCCAGATGAAGAAGGGTAGGGGCTGCGAGGAGCGGCTGCAGGAGATGCTCGACGAAGAGGAGGAGCCGCGCTCGGAGGGGCTGACGTTCGAGGGATTGCAGTCCTCCATCGAGTTTCGTGGCGTCTCGTTCCGCTATCGCGCTGCCGACAGCGCCGAGACGGAGCGTCCGTGGGTGCTCGACGACATCAACCTCACCGTTCCCAAAGGCTGCCAGGTGGCGCTGGTGGGCGGTTCGGGATCGGGCAAGTCGACGCTGGTCGACCTGCTCAGCCGTTTCTACGACGTGAGCCAGGGACAGCTGTTGCTGGACGGTCGTCCCATCCAGGAATACAGTATCGCCAGTCTGCGCAGCCGCATCGGCGTGGTGTCGCAGGACACCATGCTGTTCAACGACACTGTGGCGGCCAACATCGCGTTCGGCTCTCCGCAGGCCTCCCGTGAACAGATCGAGGAGGCGGCGCGGGTGGCCAACGCACACGATTTCATCATGCAGCTGCCCAACGGCTACGACACCAACATCGGCGACCATGGCGAGTCGCTGAGTGGTGGCCAGCGGCAACGCATCAGCATCGCCCGCGCCGTGTTGCGGCACCCCGATATCCTCATCCTTGACGAGGCCACCAGCGCCCTCGACACCGAGTCGGAGCGACTGGTGCAGCAGGCGCTGGACCAGGTGTTGCAGGGCCGCACCGCCTTGATCATCGCCCACCGGCTCTCCACCATCAGCCATGTCGACAACATCGTCGTGCTGGAGTCCGGCCGCATCGTCGAGCAGGGCACCCACCACGAGCTCATGGCGCTGGGTGGCCGCTACCGCCAGCTGGTACAGCTGCAGCAGGTTGACGGCGAGAAAAACACAACAACAACAGAACCGAAAGAATAACCACCAGCGATGAGGCAGCGACGCACCATACTCTCTTTTCTTGGAGCCCTGATGGCCCTTGTGCTGTCGTGTGGAGCCGTGGCGCAGGAGATCGACACCACCGGCTGCTACCTGCGCGACCCGCTGCCGCTCGGCGTCTGCCGTGTCCAGTCCGTCACCGTCGACACCACGCTGAACCGCATCCGCATCACCTGGCGTGTCAACCACTCCTACGGTGTGGCGGGCTATTGCATCTGCAGCGGATCGCCCTGTCTGGCGCTCGACACGCTGTGGAGCGTCACCGACACCTCGTTTCTCTGCACCACCCACGACATTGCGACACGCCACAGCTACTGTGTCTTCGCCATCGACTCCTGTCTGCATGGCGGCGAGATGACCGATGCCGTCTCCAACATGGTGCTGCAGGTCGACGCCGACAGCTGCAGCCGTGCGGTGCGGTGCACCTGGAACCCGGCGACGATGGCGGCGACCGACATCCGCTATGTCGTCTGGTATTGGGCCGACGGACAGCTGCTGCTCGACACCGTCGACGGCTGTGTCAGCCAGGTGCAGCTTGACATCACCGCCATGCGGCTTGCCGTCAGGGTGCAGGCCATCGGCGGCGACCAAGAGGTCTGGTCCAACCGTCAGCAGCTGCTGTTCGCCCATCCCGACTCCTGTCGTCCGGAACCGCAGCCCGAGCCCCCCGTGCCGGCGGTACCCAGCGAGCCCTTCGTGCCCAACGTCTTCACGCCGACGCTCTCCACCAACAGCTGCTTCTCTCCGGTCTTCCCGCCGGCGTCGACACCCGACGACTATACGCTGTATATCTACAACCGTGTGGGGGTACTGATTTTCCAGACTCACGAGCTGCAGGAGTGCTGGAACGGCACCTACCGCGGCGAGCTGCTGCCAAGGGAGACCTACGTCTATCACATCACCTACCGTTTCGCCGACGAAATCTGGCGCAAAACCGGAACATTGCTGCTGCTGAGGTGAATTTTTTTTAAAACTAAAAAGTAAAAACTAAAAACTAAAAAAGCAGTTAGCGGTTCATTAAAACTAAAAAGTAAAAACAAAAAACTAAAAATTCTGCGAAGCGGGAAATCTACGAGATCTCGCGAGCGAAGCGAGCAGGAGAATTAGAAAATTGAGAATTGAGAATTGAATTAAAGCAGTTAGCAAATAAAATGTTAAGATGCGAAGACGTTAAGTTCACAATTTCTCAACTTCACAACTTCACAATTTCACAACTTCACAATTAGTTAATGACCATCGCTTTATTCATACGATCCATTGAGACGGACATGCAGCCGGTTCTCAGCCGGCTGGAGCGTCTGCTGACCGACAAAGGGGTGACCGTTTGCCGTGTCGCGGACAACCGCCTGCCGGCCGACCCCGTCGACTTCATCCTCTCCATCGGTGGCGACGGCACGTTGCTCAGCGCCGCCCACCTGGCTTCCGACCGCCACATACCGGTGGTGGGCGTCAATTTCGGTCATCTGGGCTTTCTGACGACGGCGGGCCGTGACGATGTCGACACGCTGGTCTCCGACCTGCTGGCGGGCCGCTATTCCATCGAGGAGCGTACCATGCTGCAGACCGACTGCGCACGCCTCCAGTCCCACGGCCAGCAGCTGCCGCTGGCGTTGAACGAGGCGACGCTGCACCGCATGGACAACGTCTCGCTGCTCAGCACGGAGCTCTATGTCGACGGCCAGTTTGTGTCGCTCTATGCCGGCGACGGCGTCATCATCGCCACGCCGACGGGCTCCACCGCCTATTCGCTCAGTTGCGGCGGCCCCATCCTGACGCCCAACAGCGGCTGTTTCGTCATCACCCCCATCGCGGCGCATTCGCTGTCGCTGCGTCCCATCATCGTGCCCGACGGCGCCGTCATCACCCTGCGTCCCTGTACGCGCGGCGAGGCAGTGGCGCTGGCACTCGACTCGACGACCTACGAGATAGCCTCGG
The DNA here is from genome assembly GCA_017449975.1 of Bacteroidales bacterium. Taxonomy (GTDB): domain Bacteria; phylum Bacteroidota; class Bacteroidia; order Bacteroidales; family P3; genus Colimorpha. The sequence goes on along the minus strand of JAFSYK010000078.1, from coordinate 1,694 downwards.
GTGACGCGCTGACGCTGCGTCGCGCCGCCATCACGCTGCCGCTGGTGCGTCTCAACAACCAGCATTTCTTCAGTGCCTTACATGAAAAATTAGCCCTATGAAACAATACTTCTCTCCCATCGACCTGGCATCGTTCCATCTGGTCGCGGACAACGGCATGGACTATCTGTCCAGCCACATCGACTCCTATCTCTATGGCGGCGAATTTCCCGACCTGCACCAGTCGCGGCTCGTGCTGTTCGGCGTCCCCGAAGACCGCGCCGCCGTGCGCAACAAGGGCTGCGCCGACGCTGCGCGTCACATCCGTGCCAAGCTCTATGCCCTCGCCGCACCCTGCGACGAGGCGCAGATGGCCGACCTGGGCGACCTGGTGCCCGGCGCCACGCCGTCCGACACCTATGTGGCGTTGGCGCATGTCTGCTCCGAGCTGCTGGCCATGGGCAAGACGATACTCGTGCTGGGTGGCGGTCAGGACCTCACCTTCGCCCTCTACCAGGGCTACGCCCAGCAGGCGCACATCCTCAACATCGCCTCGGTCGACGCCCGTTTCGACCTGGGCGACGGCGACGATGTCAACTCGCGCAACTACATGAAGCATATCATCATGCAGAAGCCCAACTACCTGTTCCACCACACCAATGTGGGCTTCCAGACCTATTTCGTCGGCCCGCACTATGTCGAGCTGATGCAGGAGCTGCGTTTCCAGTCCTACCGGCTGGGACAGATACAGAACGACATCATGTCGGCCGAGCCCGTCATGCGCAATGCCGACATGGTCACCGTCGACATGTCGGCGGTGCGCCAGAGCGACGCCCCCGCCCACGGCGACGGATCGCCCCACGGCTTCTATGGCGAGCAGCTCTGCCAGCTGTTCCGCTTTGCGGGCATGAGCGACAAGACCAGCTGTCTGCTGCTCTCGGAGCTCAACCCCGTCTACGATCGCGACGAGCAGTCGGCCCACCTGGCCGCCCACGCGCTGTGGTACTTCATCGAGGGTTTCTTTGCGCGCAAAAGCGACTTCCCCTATCGCGACAAAGAGAACTACAAGCGCTACTCGGTGCAGCTCAAGGACTTCACCGAGCCCATCCTCTTCTACAAGAGCAAGAAGAGCGACCGCTGGTGGATGGAGGTGCCCTGTGACGACGAGGAGCGCCGCGTCCACTATGGCCAGCAGCTGCTGATACCCTGCACCTATGCCGACTACGAGCGTGCCATGCAGAACGAAATCCCCGAAACCTGGCTCCTCTACTACCATTGGATTAACGACGAGCCCTGTTAATGGAATAGGCCCAGCCGCTATAGCCTGCACAACCGCGTAGGTATTCTTTTTGCCCGTTGAAAATCAATCCCTCATGCACCCCAGCGGAATCACCTTCACTCCGTCGGAGCGTGTATATGCCATTTTACCACCTGTGAGGACAATTTATATTTTAATTACATAAGTTGTTTTTGTTTTTTGTGGTATTTTGTTTTTGTTATTTGTGGTATTTTGTTTTTGTTTTTTGTGATTAGAGAATTGGTAGAATTCTACAGGTGATATCATAGGAGCAATAAGAAGCTGTTTAAGTTTGATTGATGAGTTTTATTATGGACATGGGCGAGCAGATTTTTTGCCTTTCCGATGGAACAATGGGGTTCCATTGTGACTGAGGAAAGGTGAAAAAGATGCCGTTCATGTACTTTAAGAAAAACAT
>JAFSYK010000010.1 GCA_017449975.1 Bacteroidales bacterium | reverse complement strand
GGTTACCGTTACCGACGACCCCGTGAAGGGTGTCAAGGGCTGCGACTTCATCTACACCGACGTGTGGGTGAGCATGGGTGAGCCCGAGAAGGTGTGGGCCGAGCGTATCAAGATGCTGAAACCCTACCAGGTCAACGCCAAGATGATGAAGAACACGGGCAACCCCAACTGCAAGTTCATGCACTGTCTGCCCGCTTACCACAACCTGGAGACCCAGGTGGGTCGCGACGTCCACGAGAAGTTCGGCCTGGACGGCATCGAGGTGACCGAGGAGGTCTTCGAGAGCGAGAACAGCATCGTCTTTGACGAGGCCGAGAACCGTATGCACACCATCAAGGCCGTTATGGTGGCCACGCTGGGTGACTAACAGGTTTAAACAATAACATTGAAAATTGAAATTATTGAAGTCGCTTCGGGTGGCTCAATAATTTCAATTTTCAGTTTATGGGTTAATGATTTCAATTTTCATTTTTCAGTCTGAAAATGTGGTTTACTAATTTATTGACCAGTGGTGGTGTGGGCACTACGGTGCTGATGCTGTCTGTTGCCATTTTTGCCGGACTTTTACTGGGACGTATCAAGGTTAAAGGCATTTCGTTGGGTATCACCTGGGTACTCTTTGTGGGTATCGCATTGGGTGCCGCTGGGGTGACGCTCCAGTCCGACATGCTCCATGTCGTGCGAGAGTTGGGACTTATCTTCTTTGTCACGGCAGTGGGTCTGCAGGTGGGACCGGGCTTCTTTCGCTCGTTCCGTCAGGGTGGTCTGTCGCTGAATCTGGTGGCGTTGGTCAACGTGCTGCTGGGAGTGGCGGTAACCTATGTCATCGCCAAGCTGGCACATCAGGACATGCGCGACATGGCGGGCGTCTATACCGGCGCAGTGACCAATACGCCGGGTCTGATGGCCGCACAAGAGGCTGCGGGCACGGGTGGCGACGCCATGGCCAACGGCTATGCGGTGACCTATCCGTTGGCGGTGGTGGGTATGATTGTCAGCTGTCTGTTGCTCCGTCTGGTGGGGCGCTCCAGCGACAGCAATGCCCCGGCCGAGACGTCGGAGTTCAAGCCGGACAAGTCGGCAACCCCTGTGTCGCAGCGTCACAAGGTGAACCTGATACCCCTGTTCATCATCATCGCCATAGGCATCGTGTTGGGCTCGGTGCCGGTACCTGTCGGATTGTCGGCACCCGTGAAGCTGGGTCTGGCCGGCGGTCCGCTTGTCGTAGCACTGATAGGCAGCTGGCTGGGCGTGAAGAAGGGGTGGTTCACTACCGATTTCACCGACAGCCATGGTGTCTGGATGCTGCGCGAGGTGGGCATTGCGCTCTTTTTGGCAGGTGTCGGTCTTGGCGCCGGCGGTAAGTTTGTCGATACTGTTCAGGAGCACTATATGTGGGTGTTTTACGGCATCATCATCACCATGCTGCCGCCACTGGTGACGGGACTCTACTGTCGTTTGGTGATGAAGGTCAATATCCACACCCTTATGGGTGTCATCGGTGGCATGCACACCGACCCTCCGACGTTGGCTTTTGCCAACACCGTTGCGCCCGAAGGCTGCAAACTGCCCAATATCGGCTATGCCACGGTCTACCCGCTGACCATGTTCCTGCGCATCCTCACCGCACAGCTGTTGGTGCTGATGGCGTAGGCATCTTATGAATATTATAACTACAACAATATGTATGCTTTAGACGCACATTCGGAAACCATTTTGCAGGAGTACCGCGAACAGCGCCCCATATTCCTCGAAGCCGAGCATTGCTTGATTGAACGCCTCCGCAAAGGCTTTTCCGATGCGGGTATATTGGTGGCGGCACTGGAGTCGAGAGTGAAGACCGAGTTGTCGTTGGCAGGCAAACTGGAACTCAAAGGCTCCAAATACAAGTCTTTGGCTGACATCACCGACATCTTGGGTCTCCGCATCATCACCTCCTATATCGACGATGTGGATGTCGTGGCCTCGATTGTGGAACGGATGTTCGAGGTGGATTGGGAGAATTCTATCGACAAGCGCAAGAAGTACAATCCGGACAGTTTCGGTTACCTGTCGCTGCATTATATCTGTCGTATGGAGGGCTTTCCCTATCGTTTCGAGATACAGATGCGCACACTGTTGCAGCATGCCTGGTCCAATATGCACCACGACACGGGCTATAAGTCGGGAGTGGAGATTCCGCAGGAGTATATCCGCAACATGAATCGCTTGGCGGGAATGCTGGAGTTGGTCGACGAACAGTTCAGCCTCATCCGCTCGGAGTTAACCGACTACCGCCGCAGGGTGCAGTCGCTGGTGGCCTCGGGTGACCTCGACGATGTATTGCTCGATAGCAACACGTTCCGCAGTTACCTGGAGATGGATCCGTTCGGCCGACTGAACCGTCGCATCGCCACCATCAATCAGGCGGAGATACACGCCGTTTCCCTGATGCCGTATCTGCCTATTTTCAAAGGGCTGGGGTGTAAGACCTTGGGCGGCGTCTCCCGCATTATCAAGAACTACTCGGAGGCTGCTTACCAGATAGCCTGTTACCAGATGGGCCTCACCGATTTAGATATCATCTCTGCCTCGGTGGGACCGCAGAACCTCTGCATCGCCTACATCTTGAAAAACGGCGGCGGCCGCGAAGGCATCCGCAATCTCTTTGACGAGTTGCTGGGAACGTTGCACAGCAACGACGCGATGGCGGGGCAGCTGGTGGAGCAGTCCAAGGATTTTCCGTTTATGAATCAGTAAATAGGTGAGATATGGCAAAAGAAGCACTGGACACCGACCTGCTCGACCGTGCCATCATCCTTGCGGTCAAGTCGCATGCCGGCACCGAACGTCGCGGCAAGGGGTTCCCCTATATCGTCCATCCGTTGGAGGCAATGGCCATTGTGGCTACTATGACCTCCGACCAGGAGATGCTGGCTGCCGCTGTACTGCACGACACGGTGGAGGACACCGATGTCACTTTGGAGGAGATTCGTGCCGAGTTTGGTGACCGTGTGGCGACGCTGGTGGCATATGAGAGCGAAGAGAAAATCGACGAGATGAGTGCCGAGAGTAGCTGGCATGCCCGCAAGCAGGCCACCCTCGACCGGTTGGCTGCCGCCCCGCACGATGCAAAGGTAGTGGCGTTGGGCGACAAGCTCTCAAATATGCGCGCCATCGCCCGCGACTATGTCGAAATGGGCGACGCACTGTGGAGTCGGTTCCATACCAGCGACCCCCGAGAGCATGCGTGGCACTATCGTGGTCTGGCGGAATCGCTGTGCGAGTTGCGCGACACGGCGCCCTATCGCGAGTTCGAGACGTTGATAGAACAGGTCTTCTTAAACTAAAAAGTAAAAACTAAAAACTAAAAAAAAACAGTTAGCGGTTAGCGCTCTAATGTTAAGATGTTAAGATGAGAAGATGTTAATTTCACAACTTCACAACATCACAATTTCACAATTTCACAACTTCACAACTTCACAATTCTCAATTTTCAATTTCCTTCATGTTCCGTTTTTCTCTCTGTTCCCTTCTCCTCCTGCTTGGCCTTGCCGTTCCGGCGGTGGCGCAGGTCTCCGTCAAGCCCTACGGCTTTGTGCGTAACTATCTCAACTTCGACAGTCGCAAGACCTACACGGTCATCGGTGGCGAGTACAACATGATTCCTTACGACGAGTTGTGGAACGAGGACCGCAGCGAGGACCTCAACGCGGTCCCGTGTGTCCAGCTGCAGGCGCTCACCACTCGCGTCGGACTCAACATCCAGGGACCCGAAGTGCTGGGTTGGCAGAGCTGTGGCAAGATTGAGGGCGACTTTGGCGGCTTTGAAACCAAGAATATGGTTTTCCGCATCCGTCAGGCCTATGTCAAACTCAGCTGCAGCAGCGAGACACGCTCCAGCGAGCTCCTTGTGGGCCAGGCGTGGCATCCGCTCTCGGGCGACATTATGCCCGAGACGCTGGGCATGGCTGCGGGTGCACCTTTCCGTCCCCACAGCCGCACGCCGCAAATCAGAGCTACGCAGGAATTTGGACTGCATAACTCTGAATTCAAGATTGGCTACACCGCTGCGTTGCTTTATCAGTTGCAGTACATGAACAATGGTCCTGCCGACGCTTCCGACCCCACGAGTGTGGCCAGCACCAATTTTGCACTCAATGCCCTCTGGCCAGAGGCCTATCTCGGCTTCAATTTCAAGAATAATGGCTTCTTGTTCATCTTGGGTGTCGATGCCCAACTGCTGCGCCCACGCACCCATGCAAAGATAGGGACTGTCACCAAGAAAGTCGACGAGCGCATTGCCTCCGTTACCCCCACTGCCTATGTCAAGTATCAGAACAACAAGCTCGATATTCAATTCCGGACGCTCCTGGCGCAGAATACCTCGCATCTGAACCAGTTGTGCGGCTACGCTGTCACTGGCGTCAACGAGGATGGCTCGTGGAACTATGCGCCCATCCGCAACAGCATCAGCTATCTGAACATAGCCTATGGCAACAAGGTGCGTTGCAATCTTTTTATGGGTCTCATTAAGAATCTCGGGGCAGGGGAGGAACTCCATGACTTTTCCATGGGAGGCGGCGCCTACCGCATCTACATGAAAGGTGGCGAGAACTTCACCCAACTCAACAGCATCTACCGCATCGCCCCCTCCATCAGTTACAATGTAAAGGCTTTCAATATCGGCCTCGAATACGAATGGACCGCCTGCACTTATGGCGACCTCGATACCCACGGTGCTGTCCGCAATAATGACAACCTGCATCAGGTCATGAACCACCGCATCTGCGCCATGGTCAAGTACAACTTTTAATTGTCTCAACGAGACGCCCCGTTAGTTTTTACCAATAAAAAAGCCGCCTCAAAAGGGCGGCTTTTGTGATCTGCACAAGATTTGAACTTGTGACCTCTTGCCTGTCAAGCAAGCGCTCTAAACCAACTGAGCTAGCAGATCAAGCGTTTCTTTTCTTTCGAAAGCGGATGCAAAGATACGAACTTTTTTCGAATTATCACGGTGTGATTTCTATTTTTTTATTTTATCTTTGCAAAGTAGATAGGAGAATATGAAACGGCATCTTATATTAGTTTTTGCTTTTTACTGTTTGTCATTCGCTTTCAGTCACACGGCCCGTTCTCAGTCGTTGCCGTGGCAGGATACTTCGTTGTCGCTCGACAATAGGGTGGAGTGGTTGGTTCAGCAGCTGACCCTCGACGAGAAACTATCGCTGATGGTCCACCACAACCCTGCCATCGAGCGGTTGGGCTTACCGGCCTACAGCTGGTGGAACGAGGCGTTGCACGGCGTGGGTCGTGCCGGTGAGGCTACCGTCTATCCTATGCCCATTGCACTGGCGGCTACCTTCAATCCCGAGTTGGTGCATAGCGTCTTCAAACATGTGGCAGCCGAGGCTCGTTATAAATACCGCGAGGCGCGGGACACGGGCTACTTTGGCGACTACAGCGGACTCACTTTTTTTACTCCCAATATCAATATCTTCCGCGACCCGCGATGGGGTAGGGGAATGGAGACCTACGGCGAAGACCCCTGTCTCACAGCCCTGATGGGCAAGGCCTGTGTCGATGGGTTGCAAAATTGGGACTCGGCTTATTGGGACGCTGGCTATTCGTTGTCTACCGCTGCCTGTCTCAAGCACTTCGCTGTACATAGTGGTCCCGAGGGCGTGCGTCACGAGTTCAACAGCGTGGTATCTGACCGCGACTTGCGCACCACCTACCTGCCGGCTTTCGAGTATATCATCCGCAACAGCGAGGTAGTACAAGTTATGTGCGGGTATAACCGGTTGACGGTTCGCGACCGACAGGGAGTGAACACTCAAGCGGGCGAGCCCTGCTGCACCAACCGTCGACTGTTCGACATCCTGCGCAACGAGTGGGGCTACGACGGTATCCTTGTCACCGACTGCTGGGCGCTGAACGATGCCTACGAGACCGACACCGTCATCCCGCGCCACCGCACCCATGCCACCGCTGCAGATGCCTACGGCGACGCCTTCGGCCGTGAGGTGGACCTGGAATGTGGCAGCGGTCTGCCCGCTCTACGCGAAGCCGTGCGGCAGGGACTGGTATCTGAGAGCAAGGTGGACGAGCATGTGCGCCGCATTTTGAAGGTGCGGCTGCGCATCACTAAAGAACCCCGGCTGATAAACGATAGCGTATATAGCGACCCCGACATACTGCAACCATACACACAAAGCATGGTGCTACTGAAAAACAACGGGATATTGCCGTTGAAAGCAAATGAGAACCTGCAACTTGCAGGGCCGAATGCATGGGACAGCATCATGCCTCTTGGCAACTACAACGGCACCCCCAGGCACACCATCACTATCGGCGAGGCGCTGAGCCGCTATCAACTGCTCAGTGCCGGCGATGGTAAGACGTTGGTATATGTGGGCGGACTGAATCCACAACTTGAGGGCGAGGAATTACCCGTGGAGAAAGAGGGCTTCTATAAGGGTGACCGCACACGTATTGAGTTGCCGCAGGAACAAGTGGATGAAATAAAAGCATACAAGGCCCAGGGATTCCGTGTGGTCCTGGTGCTCTGTACCGGCTCGGCTATTGCTTTGGAAAATGTCATCGACGACTGCGACGCCGTGTTGGTAGGCTGGTACGACGGGCAGTATATGGGCTTGGCCGTGCATCATCTGCTCTATGGTTGGAGCGACGACTTCGGCCGCTTGCCTGTCACCTTCTACCGATCGACTGACGACCTGCCCGAGTTTTCGGATTACAACATGCAGGGGCGCACCTACCGCTACGCCGACCGCGCGCATGTGGAGTTTCCCTTTGGCTACGGTCTCAGCTACAGCTACCACCAGTTGTGGGGCGCCACCACCGTCGACGAGGCCAACTTCATCGTCGAGGGTATGGTGAGCCAGTGCAATACCGACGCTCCGAATGCTCGCAACCACCGCACCGTGCTCCAGGTCTACCTGAAAAGCGGAAACGACCCCGACGCACCGGACAAACAACTGATAGCGGTGCAATCCATTACGACCGTCGATTTCGACCACAAAGTACCCTTCAGGATTCAGCTCGACCCCTTTTGGTTTCGCCAATACAACCCCGAGACGGGTCTTTTGGAAGAGCCCGCCGACGGCACCCCGTTCACCCTGCAGGTGGGCTTCTCCAGTGACGATAAAGATTTGCAGGATATCCCCTTTACCTATCACAACAGAAAATGAAGAAGATAACATTATTATTAGTATTTGGTTTTTACTTTTTCCCTTGCTTCGCGCAGCACGACAGCATCCCCGAGACCGACTCGCTCATCGTGCAACGGTTGGAGGAGTGGCAGGATCTGAAGCTGGGTTTCATGATGCACTGGGGCATCTATGCCCAGTGGGGCGTGGTGGAGAGTTGGAGCATTTGCAACGAGCCGTGGATTGTGCGCGACAGTCTTGGCGCTGACGGTCGTCCGGTCAAGGGACATCCGGGGGCGGACTTTGTCGCCTACAAGCAGGCCTACCAATCGCTCAACAAGACATTCAATCCCACGCATTTCAATCCACAAGGCTGGGCGGAGACGGCCCGTCGTGCCGGCATGAAGTATGTGGTCTTCACCACCAAGCACCACGACGGATTCTGTATGTTCGACACCCGCCAGACCGACTACTGCAGCACGGGTAAGGACTGTCCCGCAAAGACCGATTTCACGCGTGGCGTGATCAACGCCTTCCGTGACCAGAATATGTGGATAGGCCTCTATTTCAGCAAACCCGACTGGCACAACGACGACTATTGGGCACACGAGTGGGCCACCCCCGACCGCAATGTCAACTACGACATCCCTTCACATCGCGACCGCTGGCAGCGTTTCTGCGACTTCACCTACAACCAGATATATGAGCTCACGCACAACTACGGTCGCATCGACATCCTCTGGCTCGACGGCGGCTGGGTGCGTCCTGACTGGAGTCTGACGCCTGAGACTGAGGAGTGGCTGGGCTGCTACCGTCGCATACAGGATGTCGACATCCCGCGCATCGCTGCCATGGCGAGGGAGACTCATCCGCAGATGCTCATCGTCGACCGCTCGGTGGGTGGCAAATATGAGAACTACCGCACGCCCGAGCAGCAGGTGCCCGACACGCTGCTGCCCTATCCGTGGGAGACCTGCATGACGCTGGGAGAGAGTTGGAGCTATTCGCCCACAGACCACTACAAGAGTGCGCGCCAGCTCATCCATTTGCTGTGCGACATCGTTGCCAAGGGCGGCAACCTGCTCCTGAATGTGGGTCCCGATGCCGATGGCAACCTGCCTGTCGGGGCAGTGCGACGCATGGAGGAGTTGGGGCAATGGCTCGACCAGTATGGCTACGCCATCTACTCCACCCGTCCGCTCTATCCCTATAGTGACGGCAACGTGCGCTACACCCAGAGCAAAGACGGCCAGCACAAGTATGAAATCACACTGAAAGACGAATACCCGTATGCCGTAGTGAAGGAAATTGAGAATTGAGAATTGAGAATTCTGAATTGTGAAGGTGCGAAATTGTGAAGTTATGAAATTGTGAAATTAACATCTTCTTATCTTAACATCTTAACATTAGAGCGCTAACTGCTAACCAAATGTACACCTACCGTTATCCCCATCCTGCTGTCACGGCCGATTGTGTCCTCTTCTGTCGTGATGGCCAGCAGTTAAAAGTCTTGTTGATAGAGCGAGGCAACGACCCCTACAAAGGCTGCTGGGCCTTTCCTGGCGGGTTTATGAATATGGACGAGACCGCCGAACAGTGTTCCTTGCGTGAGTTGCATGAAGAAACGGGGCTGGTGATTGAGCAAGTGCGCCAGCTGGGAGCCTATTCCGCCGTCGACCGTGACCCAAGGGAACGGGTGATTACGGTGGCATTCTATGCCGTTATCGACCAGTTGCCTGTACAGGGTGGCGACGATGCCGCGCAGGCCCAATGGTGGCCTGTCGATGCTTTGCCGCCCCTGGCTTTCGACCACAGCCAGATTCTCCACGACGCCCTGCAGCGTCTGGCTTCGGAGGGATAAAATATTATAGGTTACTTATTTGTTATATTAAATTATTTTTGTACCTTTGCCTTGTCATCTGTCCGTATTCTGTGATGAGTAAAAGGTTGGGTGACAAAGACATAATAAAAGACGTTGAGCGAAAACGTTTTATCTGCGGCTGTTTGAATCTCGCAAATCCAAAATTCGTTCGCACGGTAAAGCAAGCGCCTCCGTCCATTAGGTGCATTTCTATAGTTTTCATAGAATAAATGTACACGTGGGCTTCGGCATTGCTTATCTTCGAACGAAGGGCAATGCGAGAGCCTAAACAGCGGGATAAGCAATGAACTACGATACCCGCGTTTTTTTTATGCCTTTTCTGTAAAACAAACAACATGATCGGCAAGGTATCGGCCGAGGGTATATTGTATTTGCAGAAGTCCCCTTAATTTTGCAGCGTTGTTTGCTTATCTTGATGTTTAATGGACTTCGAATCAAGGTCGGCGGCAACGCGAAGAAGTAAAAAATAGAAGTCCCCTTAAATTTATATAATAAAATGAATACAACTGATAACAAATTGTATGAGTCCCCACTCCTCACGGTCGTAAACATTCGAACTGAGCGTGGGTATGCTGCAAGTGCGGGTTTTGGTAATATGAAGATTAACAACAACTCAAATCAGAGTGGATCCGATGTCACCATGGGTGAAGCAGTGGGTGAAGATAATAATGCGTTTGGTGGTAGTGACTGGTTCTAAAATTTTAAAAATCAAAATAATGAAACGAGGATTAATTTTTATCAGTCTTGCAACGATTGCCTTGTTAGGCACGATTGTTAGTAGTTGCAGTAAAGAGGATCTCGATACGGATACAAGTACGGTAAAGGGTCTGCGGCTGGCAACGGAGAATTACAACAATGGAGCGAAAGCCTACCTCAACGATAACCATGTTGCTTGCTGGGAGTCTGGAGACAGTGTGGAATTTAGTCATACACCGACTAGTGGATCTGTCACAAACCATGCAGCGGCCGTTAATATTCAATACGACAACAGTAACCCGGTGGTGACCGCCTCCGTCAGCGATGGCACTTTCAATCCCACGGATGGTTCGGTCTATGGTGGCTATCCGCGGTCGATGTTCAGCAGTGGTGTCGGCGAAAGCAATACTATCACCATGCCTGCCAGTTACGATTACGTAACTACTAATGGTCATCAGAAACTGGAATGTCCCATGATAGGCTATTGTGAAATTTCTGGTGAGAATAGCGTTATCACATTCAAGAATGTCTGCACCCTTATCAAATTAACGATTGGATCAACCTCGTCAGAAGATCCATCAGTTATTGGTGGCATCACCGTGACGGCCTCCGGTGACAATCACCTCTCGGGTTCACATCGCCTTACATATCAAAATCGTACGCCAGCTCTTCAATATTCTGGGGATAATGCTGAGGCAGACAGGTCTCTTTCTATCAATTTTGGAGGCAATGCGGTATCGCTGGCGGCAGGAGAAACAAAGACAATTTACATCCCCATACCGCAAGTGTCACAAGGTTGCACGCTCACTTTCAAAGTGCACGATAATCTTGCAGACAAAGATACAACAAAGAGTATCCGTGTGGCCAATGGTCTCAACCCCAACACCTACTGTTCTCTTAACTACGGAGACATCTCCAGTCCTTCTGCGTACACTTTCTACGACTGGCTACATAATTACAACCCTGAAAACTCTTCCGTTATTGATTTGGGTGTTAAACCCACCAATACCAGTAAAATGGAGATGAGATTTAGAGCTATGAAGCCAAAAGATAGTCAATACTATTCGGGATCAGCACTATATGGTGGGATATTATGGTTTGGTATTTCTGGTAGTTCTAGCGACAATTATTTATTAACCCATTTTTGTGACGAATTTATTAAATCTACGATAACACGAGATGCTTTAACAGACGGTGAACCCAACAAATACATGGTTACATGCGAAGTAAAGCATATTTCTGAAGGCTATTACCTTGCGTCGACTTTCCAAGACCTTACTCTCAATTTAATTGATACCAAAAACTCAGAGACTAAAACCAACGGTATTAATTCTTCTGAAGCACCGACTATAAAAGTATTTGCATTGAGAGATGGGAAACATAATCCTGGTATGAAATTATATAGCTACCGTGTGTGGGATAATGGAAGTTTAACGCACAACTTCGTACCCGCTGTGAAGCATGTGGCCGAAGGCACTGACTCAATAGGCGTGTACAATATGGTTACGAATAAATTCATTCGTTGTGACAGAGTTACAGTAGGTACTACAACAGGAGTTCACTTCTGCGTTGGCAACGATTGAACCAGTAAGCATAACAAATAAGAATCAGAATATTTAAAGATTCGTTTCTGCAAAGAAAAAAAGGCATTCCAAGTAATTGGGATGCCTTTTTGTTTTGGATGCAACCGATGGGATTCAAGTCCCGAGGATGGGGGTGGGGTTACATCAGTTCGTCGAGTTCGAGCCAGCGGAGCTCTTTCTCGTCGAGGAGGGCCATCAGCTCGCCGATGCGGGTAGAGGCGTCTTGAATTGAGAATTGAGAATTGGAAATTGAGAATTGGCTGGGGTCGGACAGTAGTGTCTCCAGCTGCTGACGCTCACGAGTGAGGGCCTCGATTTCGGCGGTCAGCGCCTCGTATTCTTTCTTCTCTTTGTAGGTGGCTTTGGGCTTGTTGCTGCGCACACGCTCGTAGACGGGCTTCTCTTCGCGCCGCTGCAACATGGTAGTGCGCTGTTGCTGCAGCTTCTGCTTCCGATAGTCGCTGTAGTTGCTGTGGTAGTCCTTGATTTTGCCGTCGCCCTCGAAGATGAAGAGGTGGTCGACGATATGGTCCATAAAGCTACGGTCGTGGCTGACGATGACGAGGCAACCTTGATAGCCCTTCAAAAACTGCTCCAGTATCTCCAGCGTGTAGATGTCGAGGTCGTTGGTGGGCTCGTCTAGGATGAGGAAGTTGGGGTTGGCCATGAGCACCTGCATCAGGTAGAGCCTTCGCCGCTCGCCACCGCTGAGGTTGCCGACGTAGTTGTACTGTGTGGTGCTGTCGAAGCCGAAGTAGGAGAGGAACTGGTGGGCACTCATGCTGCGTCCGTCGGCAAGGTCGATCTGCTCGGCGATGTCTTTCACCAGGTCGATGACACGTCGGTCGTCGGCACCTTTCAATCCCTGCTGCGTGTAGTAGCCAAATTGGATGGTCTGTCCTACGACGACGTGTCCGCTGTCGGCACGCAGTGCGCCCGTCATGATATTCAGCAGGGTGCTTTTTCCGATGCCGTTGGGTCCCACAATGCCCACTTTCTCACCCCGTTTGAAGGTGTAGGTGAAATCGTCGACCAGACAGTGTCCGTCAAGGTGTTTGTTGATGTGGTTGATCTCCAAGATCTTTCCACCGATGCGTTCGGTTTTGACGGTGATTTGTGGCCGCTTGTCATCGAAACGGGTGTGGGCTTTCTCTTCCAGTTCGTAGAAAGCATCGATGCGGGCTTGCGCCTTGGTGCCGCGCGCCTGCGGCATGCGCCGCATCCAGTCCAGCTCGGTGCGGTAGAGCTGCTTGGCTTTCTCCACCTCGGTACGCTCGTTGTATTCGCGTTCCGCCTTCTTGCGCAGATAATACTCGTAGGGACTTATCCTAGAGTATGCCCTGTCGCCCGAATAGGGACGATAGTGGTAGAGCCGTGCGTTGTCGAGCTCGAGGATGTCTTGGCACACATGGTCGAGGAAGTAGCGGTCGTGGGTGACCATGAGGATGGCCAGCCGCTGGCGCGACAGGAATTCTTCGAGCCATTCGATCATCTCGATGTCGAGGTGGTTGGTGGGCTCGTCGAGCAGCAGCAGGTCGGTGTTGTCAATGAGGATGTGGCTCAACGCCACCTTCTTCTGCTCGCCGCCGCTAAGCTGCTGCATGGGACGGTCGAGCAGATGGTCGACATGCAGGCGGCTCAGAATCTCCTCTACACGCTGTTCGTAGTCCCATGGGTCTTCGTGCTCGGGGCGCTGTGCCGTGGCTACATAGCTGCGTACGGTCTGATGTTCGTGGATGAGCGGACTCTGCGGCAGGTAGGCCATGCGGATGCCGTTGCGGAAGGTCACTTTGCCGGTGTCCTGCAGGGTGGCGCCTGTCAATATGTTGAGCAGTGTGCTCTTGCCATAGCCGTTGCGGGCGATGAGGGCGGTCTTCTGTCCTGCGTTGATGCCAAAAGAAATATCGTCGAACAGCATTTTATCGCCATACGACTTGCTCAGGTTTTCAACAGTGAGGAGCGCTTCCGCCATAAATTTTAACAATCAATCACCATTCACTATTTCCCAATCACTAATACCCATATTTCTCTTTCCAGCGCCAGCGCAGCAGGTTGCGTGTCTCCTTCTCGCGGGCGTTGTCACCAGGCTCGTAGAACTTGGTGCCTTGCAGCCCGTCGGGCAGGAATTCTTGGTCGACGAAGTTGCCTTCGTAGTCGTGGGCATATTTGTACCCGGCGTGGTAGCCCATCTCTTTCATGAGCTTGGTGGGGGCGTTGCGGATGTGCAGTGGAACGGGCAGGTCGCCAGTTCTCCGTATAGCGGCAAAGGCGTTGTCGAGTGCCACATAGGTGCTGTTGCTCTTCACCGACGAGGCGAGGTAGACGGCACACTGCGACAGTGTGATGCGGCATTCGGGGTAGCCCAGCTTGGTGACGGCCTCGAAGCAGGCGTTGGCCAGCAGCAGCGCGTTGGGGTTGGCGTTGCTGATGTCCTCGCTGGCGAAAATCAGCATGCGGCGGGCGATGAAGACGGGGTCTTCGCCACCTTCGATCATGCGTGCCAGCCAATAGACGGCGGCGTTGGGGTCGCTGCCGCGCATGGATTTGATGAAGGCCGAGATGATGTCGTAGTGCATCTCGCCGCCTTTGTCGTAATAGGCGAGGTTCTGTTGGATGACCTCGGTGGCGGTCTTGTTGTCGATGACCACCGCTCCGTTGGTGCGGTTCACCACCAGCTCAATGGCGTTGAGCAGTTTTCGTGCGTCGCCGCCGCTGATGCGCATGAGCGCCTCGGCCTCGTCGACACGTACCTCACGACCCTGCGCGGCGTAGTACTGCACGGCACGGTCGATGAGTTGTCGCATCTCCGCTTCGCCAAACTCTTTGAGCACATAGACCTGGCAACGCGACAGCAGTGCCGAGATGACCTCGAACGAGGGATTCTCGGTGGTGGCGCCAATCAGTGTGATGGTGCCACGCTCCACGGCACCCAACAGTGAGTCCTGCTGACTCTTGTTGAAGCGGTGGATTTCGTCGATAAACAGGATGGCTCCCTCTTCGCTCTGCGCTTGGTTGATGACGTCGCGCACCTCTTTCACGCCGCTGTTGATGGCGCTGAGGGTGTGGAACGGACGTTGCAGTGTGTGGGAGATAATGCTGGCCAGCGTGGTCTTGCCGATACCCGGCGGTCCCCATAAAATCATCGAGGGGATGCGTCCGCTGTCGATGAGGGTGCGCAGAGCGCTGCCGGGAGCAATCAGATGCTGCTGCCCGATGTATTCATCGAGTGTCGTGGGACGCAATATTTCCGCCAGGGGAGACATCAAACTATCATCATGGCGTCGCCGTAGGCTCCGAAACGATATTTCTCGCGGATGGCTTCCTGATAGGCTTCGTGCGTGAGTTCAGGACCGCCGAAGGCGCTGATCATGATGAACTGCGACGAGCTGGGGAAGTGCAAGTTGCTGATGACCATGTCGGCGATGGTGAAATCGTAGGGCGGAAAGATGAACTTGTTGGTCCAGCCGTCGTAGGGACAAATCTTGCCGGGAGTGGTGACGGCGGTCTCCAGTGCGCGCAGCGTGGTGGCACCTACACAGCAGACGCGATGACCATTGGCATGTACCTCGTTGATGAGGTTGCAGTTCTCTTCGTCCAAGTGCATCTCCTCGGCACTCATACGATGTTTCGACAGGTCTTCCACTTCGATGGTGGAGCCCAGTCCCAGGTGCAAGGTTAGCTCTGCCCATTTCACGTCCTTAATCTCCAGCCTTTTGCGCAGATGCGGGCTGAAGTGCAGGCCCGCCGCAGGGGCAGCCACCGAGCCTTCCACACTGGCGTAGATGGTCTGGTAGCGGTCTTTGTCCCAACTTTCGATATCGCGCATCTTGAGGATATAATCGGGGATGGGTGTCTTGCCCATGCTTTTAATCAGACGCACAAACTCTTCGTGGGTGCCGTCGTAGAGGAATCGTACGGTGCGGCCACGCGAGGTGGTGTTGTCGATGACTTCGGCCAGCAGCGACTCGTCTTCGCCAAAATAGAGTTTGTTGCCGATACGAATCTTGCGGGCCGGCTCTACCACCACATCCCACAGACGCATCTCTTCGTTGAGTTCGCGCAGCAGGAATACGGTGATGTGGGCACCTGTTTTCTCTTTCTCTCCGTCCAGACGAGCGGGGAACACTTTGGTGTTGTTGACAACCACCACATCGTCGGTGTCGACATAGTCAATCATGTCTTTGAATTGACGATGCTCGATTTTGCCACTGTCACGATGCAGCACCAACAGTCGGGAACTGTCGCGATCTTGACTCAATACATTTTTTTCTTCAGCATTGACGGGCCGGTCGGCAATAAGCTCTTTGGGCAGGTTGAAATTGAAATAGGAGAGTTTCATATCTAACTAAAAACTATAAGCTAAAAACTATAAAGGGGTCAGTGGTCAGTATACATTTGTCCATTCACCATTCACTAATCACTAATCACTGATGTAGACAAATATTGTACGAATCTCATTTTATAAATGTTTCATTTATATTTATTGTGTAAGAAAGTTTTCCACCTGATCCAGGGTCAGTGCTTGTTGCACGGTGTAACTTCCGACGGCTTCGCGACGCAGGGAAGAGAGGAAAGCGCCCGACTGCAGCGCCACCCCCATGTCGCGCGCAATGCTGCGAATGTAGGTGCCTTTGCCGCAACGGATATGGAAGTCCAGCTGAGGCAGGTGGTCGGGGATGGTCTCTATCGGATTGTTGTAGAGATGGGGAGCTTTGGAAAGTTGAGAGTTGAGCGTTGAGAGTTGGGAGTTGAGGTCGGACAGGTCTGACAAGTCGGGCTTTTCTTTTCCCGGGCGGAACGCCGTGATGTCGAATTCTTCGATGTGGACGGTTTTGGCTTCGGGTTGCGCCGTGGGGTCGTCGGCACGGGCGTACTCGTAGGCACGGTGACCGTCGATTTTTACAGCACTGAAGATAGGGGGAATCTGTTTGATGTCACCCACAAACTGTTGCCGTGCTGTCTCCAGCAGGGTGGGGGTGATGTGGTCGTAGGGGTAGTAGTGGTCGATGGGCTGTTCCAGATCGTAGCAGGGAGTGGTGGCACCGAGCACCATGGTGCCCGTGTATACTTTCTCTCCGGCTTGCAACTGTTCAATCTCTTTGGTGGCGCGACCTACGCATACCAGCAACAACCCTGTCGCCAGTGGGTCGAGGGTGCCGGCATGGCCAATCTTGAATTTCTTTAATCCGAAATGGTTGCGGATGGTGGCTTTGATCTTATTGACCGTTTGGAAGGAGGTCCACTGTCGTGGCTTGTCGATGGGGATGACAATCCCCGCGAGCAGTTCGTCGACGGTCATTTTACAAGAACAGCGCCACAACGCCTATTACGGTGCAGTAGACGGCAAACCAGATCAGTTTGCCACGTTTCACCAATTCAATCATCCAATGGCAGGCCAGGCATCCACTCACAAAGGCGGCTACGAATCCCACGAGCAGGGCCACAGGCGACAGACCCGCCATGGCGGTGCTCAGACCCAGCTCGGCGATGTCTTTCACATTGAGCAGTGCTTCGCCCAGGATGGGAGGGATGACCATGAGGAATGAGAATTGCGCCAGGCGCTCTTTTTTGTTGCCAAGCAACAGACCCGTGGCGATGGTGCTTCCCGACCGCGACAGGCCCGGCAGCACGGCAATGGCTTGGGCGATGCCGATGATGAAGGCGTGGAGGGGAGAGATATTCTCGCGCTGACGCGGTTTGGCCCAATAGGAGAAAGCTAGCAGTGCGGCAGTGATGAGCAGGCAGATGCCCACGACCGTCAGTCCATTGCCGAAGAAGGTCTCCACCTGATCTTTGAACAGCAGACCCACTACAGCAACCGGAATCATGGAAACCAGAATGTTGAGGCAGTAACGGGTGCCCTCGTTCCATTTGAACTTGAAGAGGTCGGCAAACAGCCAGACAATCTCACGCCACAGCACCACGCAGGTGCTCAGCACGGTGGCGATGTGCACCACCACGGTGAAGGTCAGGTTCTCTTCGCCGTTGAGCCCGAACAGATAGGCGCCGATGGCCAGATGTCCGCTGCTGCTGACGGGGAGATACTCCGTGAGTCCTTGTACTAGACCCAGTATCAGGGCTTCAAACCATTCCATAGTAGAAAACTAAAAAGTAAAAACTAAAAACTAAAAAGTTAGCGGCCTGCAAAATAATGTTAAGATGTGAAGATGTTAAGTCGTTAAGATGTTAAGACGTTAAGTTCACAACTTCACAATTCACGCTTTCTTGTTTTTGTACAGAATGGCGACAATCTCCACGATGAGTCCGGCCACGATGAACAGCGGGGCTATATAGAGACGGCGGGCGTCGAACATGGCGGGATTGAACACATTGGGGTCGTCGCTGCCACCGCCCGAAAGCAGGATGTAACCTAAGACGAGCAGTACAATGCCGACGGCCACCAGGATATAGTTGGTGCGACCAAAGACAACGGTCTGGATTTCTTTTTCTTTCTCGTTTTTCATTTTATAAGCGTGTTATTTGATTAACGAATTAACAAATTCCCGAACACAAAAGTTATCGTATCTCCGTCCGCAGCTGTTTGCGGATGGCGGGGAGTGTCGAGAGCCAAGTGATGAGCATGCCCGCCACCACGATGCCGGCGGCGATGGCGGCATAGTAGGGGAAATAGGTGGCGTCGTTGAGCGCGAGGTTCATCTGGTTGTCCAGCACGATGACGGTGATGGTCAGCAGCACGTCGGCGATAATGCCGGCCAGTGCGCCGATGAAGATGGCGCGGAGCACGAAGGGACGGGCGATAAAGCTGCGGGTGGCACCCACCAGGCGCATGGTCTGTATGGTTTCACCCATCGAATAAAAGACCAGCTTGATGGTGTTGTGGATCATCATCACGCACACCACCAACAGCAGGGCGATGAAGACGATGAGGAACCAGGTGAGCTTGTGGAAGATGTCGTATAGCTCGTTGACCACCACCTCTTGGTAGTTGACGCCCGTGACGTAGTCGTGGCGACTCATGGCAGCACAGAAATTGTCGAGTACCTGCGATGACTTCTGGGGCAGCAGGTCGGCGTGGAAGTTGACCATCATCGACGGATAGAGCGGGTTGTAGCCGATGAAGCCCACAAAGTCTTCGCCGATGTCACTGGAGAAAATCTCCGCGGCCTCCTCTTTCGAGATATAGTCGACATGCTTGACGTAGGGGTACTGGCTAATCTCTTTCTGCAACTGTGCCACACTGGCCTCGTCAACGTTGGGAACCAGGTCCACTTTATACGTGATACGCTCCTGCGTCTCCTGGCTGATACGATAAGAGTGGTATTCAGTCAGCAGGAGAAGACCCAGTACAAACAGCACCAAGGTGATGCTGGGCAGGGTTGATGTTTGTGTCGTGATTCTGTGTGCCTTATTCCGTTTCATTATATTGTTAAGGTGCTAAGATGTTAAGGTGTTAAGTTCACAACTTCACATTTTCACAACTTCACAATTAGTTAGTTCGCCAGCATGACGGGCATCACCAGCATCAGGATGTCCTCCACCTTCTCGGGGTCGTCCTCCACGGGGAAGATGATACCGGCGCGGCTGGGGTGCGACATGGTGATGAGTACCTGCTCGCTGTCGATGTTCGACACCATCTCCGACAGGAATTTCTCGTTGAATCCGATGTCCATGGGTTCTCCGTCGTAGCTGCAGGGCACTTTCTCGGTGGCACCGTTGGCAAACTCGATATCTTCGGCCGAGATGGTCACTTCACCCTCGCGCACGCTCAAGCGTACCTGATGGGTCGATTGGTTGGCGAAGAGTCCCACGCGACGCAGCGTGCTCAGCAACGACTGGCGGTCGATGGTCAGTTTGTTGGGGTTCTCTTTCGGGATGGCAGCGCTGTAGTTGGGGTATTGACCGTCGACCAAGCGGCAGTAGATGCTCGACTCGTTGAAGCGGAACACCACATTGGTGCTGTTGTATTCCATGGTGACCTCAACTTCATCCTTGTTGGCGCCCAGTGCGTTTTTCACCAGCGTGATGGGTTTCTTGGGGAGGATGAAGCTGGTGCTTTCCTCGCAGACGATGTCCTTGCGGCGGAAGCGCACCATTTTGTGGGAGTCGGTCGACACGAAGGTGGCGCCTTCGGGCGTCAGCTCGCAGAAGATGCCGCACATCTGCGGACGCATCTCGTCGGTGCTGGTGGCAAAAGCTGTCTTGTTGATGGCCGTAACCCAAGCCGATGCGGGCAGGGTGATGGCCACCGTGTCGGTCACGGTAGGCAGGGTGGGGAAGGTCTCGGGGTCGACACCGGCCAGACGGTAGTTACCCTCGCCCGAGCTGATCTCGACGGACAGGTTGGTGTCGTCTACAGTCATGGTCATGGGACGGTCTTCCATGCTTTTCAGTGTCTCCAACAGCAGTTTGCCGGGCACTGCCACGTCGGTACGGCCGGAAATGTCGCCGGTCTCCACCTCGATGGTGGTGATGAAGGTGGTTTCCAGGTCGGTGGCCTTGACGGTGAGCTTGCCTTCTTCCAGGTGGAAGTGGAAGCAGTTGATGATGGGGACTGTGTTGCTGTTGATCAGCACGCCGCTGATGGATTGCAGCTGTTTGCAAAACGCTTGACTGTTGACAATGAATTTCATATTGATGATGATGTTTGTATTATTTCGATAAACGATGTCTGCAAAAGTAGTATAATATCTTTAATATCTTTTGCCTGCTTTCGAAAAATTACAAACAAAAATTGTTGACAAACTTTGTATTACAGTCTACGGCTTCAATTCTTAATTCTCAATCATCCGCAGTGCCTCATTCAGGGTGAGCTTTCGGTCGGTGGAGGCTTTGCGCTGACCGATGATGAGGGCGCAGCCCACCTGGTAGTCGCCGGCAGGATAGTGACGGGTGTAGCTGCCGGGGATTACCACGCTGCGGGCGGGCACCCGTCCGCGGTAGACGACAGGCTCGCTGCCGGTGACATCGATAATCTTGGTGCTGGCGGTGATGATGGTGCCGGCGCCCAGCACGGCCTCCTCCTCCACCACGATGCAGCGGCTGCCGATGAAGCAGTTGTCTTCGATGATGACCGGCTGCGCCTGGATGGGCTCCAGCACGCCGCCGATGCCTACGCCGCCGCTGAGGTGGACGTTTTTGCCAATCTGTGCACAGCTGCCTACGGTGGCCCAGGTGTCAACCATGGTACCGCTGTCAACATAGGCGCCGATGTTGACATACGACGGCATCATCACCACCCCGGGAGCCAGATAGGCGCCGTGACGAGCCACGGCGTGGGGCACTACCCGCACACCAGCCTCGGCATAGTTGTGTTTCAGAGGTATCTTGTCGTGGTATTCGAAGGGACCCACCTCGTATTGCTCCATGCCACAAACGCTGAAATAGAGCAGTACGGCCTTTTTGAGCCATTCGTTGACATGCCAGCCGTCGGCATTGCGCTCCGCCACACGCAGCACGCCCTTGTCCAGTTGGTCGACGGTGTGGATGACGGCCTCTTTGTAGGCGGGGTCGGTAAGAAGCTGACGGCAATCCCACGCTTCTTCAATCTGTTTGCGGTACGAATCGTTCATGATTATTGGTTGATACGTTGATATGTTAATATGTTCTGTTTTTGCAGTGTTGAAAAAATGCTTATCTTTGCCAGCCGTAGACAAACGCTTTAGAATATGAAACGTCTGTGTGGCTTTTTTATTGTGTGGCTTCTGGCTTCACTGGTGCAGGTATTTGCACAGTCGAAGGCGGTCATGGGTCGTTATGCCGAGCAGATAGCTTCGCAGATGGAGCTGGTCTACAATGCCCCCACCGACAATGAGCGATACCATGCCAGTGAGACGGCAGCGGAATTGTTCCAAGAGGCTTTGGAACAGGAGGGTTCGTTTAAGTGGAAGTGGGACTTCGGCAGCCGCGTCTCGGTGTTGACGGCACCCGACGGCAAGTTCCGTGTCATCACATGGCCTGTGGTGCGCGACAATGGCGAATACGAGTGCTTCGGATTTGTACAGGCTTTCGACGAAGAGGAGGAGGAATACCGTGTGTATGCGTTGAACGACAAATCGGACGAGACGATCAACCGCAATGAGGCGGTGCTGGGTCCGACGGAGTGGTTCGGTTCGGTCTATCAGGAGCTGATACAGACCTCTTATGAGGGTCGCAATTATTACACCCTGCTGGGTTGGAGCGGTGTCGACCATCTGACGCAGCGCAAGGTCATCGAACCCATCTGGTTCAAGCACGGCTCGTCGCAGCCCAACTTCGGACAGGCGCTGTTCCGTCGTGAACGCAATCGGCGACGGATGGTGCTGGAGTATGCTCGCGACGCGATGGTCAACCTGCGCTACGAGACACAGTTTGTGCGTGAGGTGGAGACCAAGCGGGTCAAGGTGAAAGGCTCCAAGCGTCCGGTCCTCGTGCAGGAGAACCACGACAGCAAACAACGCATGATTCTATTCGACGAGGTGGCGCCGCGTGTGCCCGGCATGGAGGGTCTGTATCGTTATTATGTGCCTACGGGTACGGAACAGGCCTACTTGTTTGTCAAAGGCAAATGGGAATTGGTGGAGGGTGCGCAGGGGCGTGTCAACGACAGCAAGTTGAACAAGCCTTTCGAGCCGCTGCCCAAGGAGGCGCCGCGGTATAAAATTGAAAATTGAGAATTGAGAGTTGAGAATTCTGATACAGATTTCAGAAATAAGATGTTTGATACAGAAATATTGGAGAAGATTGACAGTCCCCGGCGGCTGCGGGAGATGGCTCCCGCGTCACTGCCTGCTGTGGCTGCCGCATTGCGACAGTATATCATCGACACACTGGCCACCCACCCCGGCCATCTGGCTTCCAGCCTGGGCACGGTGGAGCTCACGGTGGCACTGCACTACGTTTTCAACACTCCCGACGACAAACTGATATGGGATGTGGGTCATCAAGCCTACGCCCACAAGATTCTCACGGGTCGACGGGAGGCCTTTGCCACAATCCGCACCTACGGAGGCCTCAGTGGCTTCCCCCGCCGCGACGAGAGTCCCTACGACGCTTTTGGAACGGGTCACAGCTCCACCTCCATTTCGGCGGCGCTGGGCATGGCTACGGCCTCGAAGTTGCAGGGTGACACCGAACGTCAGCATATCGCCGTCATCGGCGACGGCTCGATGACTGGCGGCGAGGCTTTTGAGGCGTTGAACAACGCCGGCGTCTCCCGCGCCAACGTCATCGTGGTGCTCAACGACAACGGCATCTCGATTGACAAGGCGGTAGGCGGACTGAACCGATACCTAACCCGCGTCACCTCGTCGCGCCGATATAATCATCTGAAAGATAGGCTTTGGGCGACTTTGGGTGGCGATGAAATCGACCCACAGGGACGCCGCAAGTGTCAGGTGAGCATGCTGCAGCATCTCACGTTCTTGGCTAAGACGGCTGCACTGGGTGCGCCCAACCTGTTCGAGTCGTTGGGTTTCCGCTATTTCGGTCCCATCGACGGCCATGACGTCGACCATATGGTGGAGGTGTTCTCCAAAGTCAAGAGTCTGCGCGGAACGCGACTCATCCATGTGGTGACGAAGAAAGGCAAGGGTCTCGAGTCGGCCGAGCGGAATCCCGTCACCTACCACGCGCCGGGCTTCTTTGACGCGGAGACGGGTGCCCAGCTGAACACGTCGACGGAGAACAAGCCGTTGCGTTATCAGGAGGTGTTTGGCCACTCCATCATCGAGCTGGCCGAGGCCAATCCCGCCATTGTGGGCATCACGCCGGCCATGCCGACGGGCTGCTCGCTCAATTTGATGATGGAACGCATGCCCGACCGTGCGTTTGATGTCGGCATCGCCGAACAACATGCCGTCACCTTTGCCGCTGGGCTGGCTGCGCAGGGCATGATACCGTTCTGCAATATCTACTCCTCGTTCATGCAACGCGCCTACGACCAGGTCATCCACGACGTGGCGCTGCAGGGCTTGCCGGTGGTGCTCTGTCTCGACCGTGCCGGTCTGGTGGGCGACGACGGCGCCACCCATCACGGCGCTTTCGACTTGGCCTGCCTGCGTCCCGTTCCGGGACTCACCATCTGTGCCCCGATGGACGAGCATGAGCTGCGCAATATGATGTACACGGCGCAGTTGCCTGACCAAGGCCCTGTTGTAATCCGTTACCCGCGCGGACAGAGTGTCCATGCCGACTGGCGCACGCCGTTCGAGGCGCTGCCGGTAGGGAAGGGGCGCCTGTTGCGCGAAGGTTGCGATGTGGCGTTGCTGACGCTGGGTACTGTGGGCAACGACGCCCTTGTGGCCGCCGACCGGCTGCAGGCGGAAGGTGTCTCGGTGGCTGTGTATGACATGCGCTACCTGAAACCGCTGGATACAGAGCTGCTGGACAGTGTGGCGCAGCAGGGTTATCGTCGGATTGTGACCGTCGAGGACGGTGTGCGCAAAGGCGGCTTTGGTTCAGCCGTGCTGGAGTATTTCGCCGCCCACGATATCAGTCTGCCGGTGACGCTGTTGGGCCTGCCCGACCAGTTTGTCACACACGGTTCGGTGGCGCAACTCAAATCGGACTGCCAAATCGATGTGGAAGGTATTGTAAAAGCGTGTCGTTCATAGGGATGGATAGATAGTGGATGTGGTATTAGATTTTTTCGTACATTTGCACTTTAAAATTCTTTTTGTATTATAAGTAATCAATTAAAAATCTGTTGATATGACTCCTTCACACATTGAGCACATCGGCATCGCTGTTACCAATCTTGACGAGGCTATCCGTTATTGGGAAGATGTCATGGGTCTGAAATGTTACGCCATCGAGGAGGTCAAGGACCAGAAGGTCAAGACCGCCTTTTTCAAATGTGGCGATGTTAAAATAGAGTTGCTCGAGCCCACTTGCCCCGAGAGCACCATTGCCGCTTTCATTGAGAAGAACGGTGGCAAGGGTGGTATGCACCACATCGCTTTCGCGGTCGACAATACCGACCAGGCGTTGAACGAGTGCAAGGAAAAAGGTGTTCGCTTGATCGACGAGCATTCGCGTGGCGGTGCCGAGGGTCTGAACATTGGCTTCCTGCACCCGAAGAGCACGATGAGCGTTCTCACCGAACTCTGCTGCAAATAAAGGAGCTTTGTAGTCTCGGAACTCCTTAAACGGTAAATAATCAAACAACA
Organism: Bacteroidales bacterium; assembly: GCA_017449975.1. Taxonomy (GTDB): domain Bacteria; phylum Bacteroidota; class Bacteroidia; order Bacteroidales; family P3; genus Colimorpha. Next base: position 9,514 of record JAFSYK010000010.1, on the reverse strand, counting down.
AATAAATTATGGCATTTGAAGAGAAAATCAAGGAACTGCTCGACAAACGAGTAGAGGCCAAACTTGGTGGTGGACAGAAGGGTATCGACAAACAGCACGAGAAGGGTAAGTTGACGGCACGCGAGCGCATTGCGTTGCTGCTTGACGAAGGCTCCTTCGAGGAGTTTGATATGTTTGTCACCCACCGTTGTGTGAACTTCGACATGCAGAAACAGTCGTTTCTGGGTGACGGTGTGGTCACGGGCTACGGTACCATCGACGGCCGTCTGGTCTATGTATTTGCCCAGGATTTCACGGTGTTTGCCGGTTCGCTGAGCGAGACCATGTCGCTGAAGATTTGCAAGGTGATGGACCAGGCCATGAAGGTCGGTGCTCCTGTCATCGGTCTTAACGACTCGGGCGGCGCCCGCATCCAGGAGGGTTGCAACTCCCTGGCCGGCTATGCCGAGATTTTTGAGCGTAATATTTTGGCCAGCGGTGTTGTGCCGCAGATTAGCGCCATCTTCGGCCCCTGCGCCGGTGGTGCTGTCTACAGCCCCGCACTGACCGACTTCATCATGATGACCAAGGAGAACAGCTATATGTTCCTCACGGGTCCCAAGGTGGTGAAGACCGTCACGGGTGAGGATGTCACCGTCGACAAGCTGGGTGGCGCCATGGTGCACGCCTCGAAGAGCGGCGTGGCTCACTTTGTGGGTGAGACCGAGGAGTCGACCATCGAGCTGATTCGCGAGTTGGTGAGCTATATCCCCTCCAATAACTTCGAGGAGGCTCCGTTTGTCCCGACCGAGGATCCCATCGACCGTCTGGAGAACAGCCTCAACGGCATTATCCCCGACAATCCCAACCAGGCTTACGATGTGAAGGATATCATCCACGCCATCGTCGACGACGGCAAGTTCCTCGAGGTGCATGAAAAATTCGCCGGCAATCTGGTGGTGGGCTTTGCCCGCATGGCAGGTATGAGTGTCGGTATCGTGGCCAACCAGCCCAAGGTGATGGCTGGTGTGCTCGACTGCAACGCATCGCGCAAGGGTGCCCGTTTCGTGCGCTTCTGCGACGCTTTCAATATTCCGCTGGTGACCTTGGTCGACGTGCCCGGCTTCCTGCCCGGCACCGGTCAGGAGTACAACGGTGTCATCGTCCACGGTGCCAAGATGCTCTACGCCTATGGCGAGGCTACGGTGCCCAAGGTGACCGTCACCCTGCGCAAGAGCTACGGCGGTGCCCATATCGTGATGAGCTGCAAGCAACTGCGTTCCGATATCAACTACGCTTGGCCGATGGCGCAGATTGCCGTCATGGGTGCCAGCGGTGCCACCGAGGTGTTGCAGGGTCGTGCGCTGAAAGAAATCACCGATCCCGAGGAGAAAGCCAAATTCATGGCCGAGAAGGAGAAGGAGTACAACGACCAGTTTGCCAATCCTTACAACGCCGCCAAGTATGGCTACATCGATGATGTGATTGAACCGCGCAACACCCGTTTCCGTGTCATTCGTGCCTTGCAGGCCCTCTCGACCAAGAAGGACAGTCTGCCCATGAAGAAACACTGCAACCTGCCGCTGTAATTTTTGAATCAATAGAATAATTTTTTAACCCGGTCGCAAGACCATAAAATCAATCAAAACAATGAAAAAGATTTTCTTAACCGTTGCCATCGCTGCTGCTTTCGCTTTTTGCATGACCGCTTGCAACAACAAGACCAATGAGGCTGTTGCCGAGGATACCACGGCTGCCGCTTGCTGCGAAGAGACCTGCGAGCACGAGTGTGCGCAGAACTGCATGTGCCCCGACACGACCTGCAAGGAGAAAAATTGCGAGGGTTGTGTGAACCACGGCACCGAGAACTGCTGCAAGGCAAAAGAAGGTGAGAAAGGCTGCTGCGAAAAGGCCGAGGCTTGTGAGCACAAATGCAACAAGGCTGAAGCTTGTGAGCACAAATGCGAGCACAAGTGCGAGCATTCCAAGTAAGCTTTCTCAAACCATGAGTCGCGTCAGTGACGCCGTGGCGTCACTGACCGCTTGACTCAAACAGAAAATCGCAACAATCAATTCATGGTTTATAGAATGAATACAATAAAAAAATATCTATCCGTCTGTCTGCTGACGTTTCTGATGGTGGGCGTGCAGGCTCAGCCTGTCGTCCACGACACAGTCGGCAACCAGGATCTGAACCTGGAAGGGGCAATGCCGCTGGGCTGGGACGATCCCTCGACGGGTTTTGCCTCGGTGCATGCTTGCTACATTCCGTGGCTCGACGGTGTGGTGCTGATTGACAGCATCGAATGCTCCATCCACTTCCTTGTGCGTGAGGGCGACACCATGCGTTGCTGCGGCACCTACGTCACTGACGTTTTCAAAGGTCGTCACGATTTGACCAAGATTGTCCGCCCCAAGTCGGTGGGCATCATGGACGAGTGCATCGTACTGTTGGCTTCGTCGAGCGATTCGTCGTTCCTGACGTTGCTGCCGATGGATGTCGATGGCGAGAATGTCGAGATGGAGCCGTGCGCTTTTATCGGTTTCGGTAGCAATGCCTACGCTTTCCGTCTTCTCGACAATTCCGACGAGATTCTCGTTATGGGAAAGAATCCGCTGGGTTACGACATCCACTATGTTGAATTCAATGATGATTTGTCGGAGTTGACCTGCACCTCCAGCTGCCATTATCACATGCCGCGTCAGGCCGAGCGCATCCAGTCGTCCGACCCGAGAGGTTTCGGTCTAGCTGTCGTGGCCATCGTGGTGGTGTTCCTGCTGCTGGCCTGCATCTGCTTCATCATGAAGTGGTTTGCCGCCGGTGTGTCCAAGGTTCAAGATCGTAAGCCGAAGGCTGCCGCTGGTGCCGCCCAGGCTGCCGACGCAACACAGGGTCAGGCCGATGCCGAGGTTTATGCCGCCATCGCCGCCGCCATCCACCTCTACAATGAGGAGTTGCATGATGAGGAGAACACCATCATCACCATCCAGAAGGTGGAGCGATCTTGGACGCCCTGGAATGCGAAATTCTACAATATGAATCAATATTTTAACAACAGACGATAATGAAAAGCTTCAAATTCAAAATAAACGACAACGCCTACAACGTCGATATCAACGAGGTTGAAGGTCAGGAAATCAAGCTGGCAGTCAACGGCACTTCCTATACAGTCACGGTCGATCAGGAGATGCGTCCCCGTCCTACCACTACTATCATCAGCAGCCGACCCGCGCCCCGCGTGTCGACAGGTGGCATGCAGCAGGGTGCTCCCGCTGCCGCTCCCAGCGCTGCCAAGAGCAGCTCGGCTGTTGCCGGCAACAAGGTCTCCACGCCGCTCCCCGGCACCATCCTCGACGTCTTCGTCAACGTGGGCGATGCTGTCAAGGCCGGTCAGCGTGTGGTGCTGCTCGAAGCCATGAAGATGGAGAACAACATCGAGGCCGACTGCGACGGTACCGTCAAGTCTGTCAATGTCCGCAAGGGTGACAACGTCCTCGAGGGCGACACACTGATTGTGATTGGATAACTTTAAAATGCTTGATTGCCTGAATGCTTGAATGCTACGCAGTCAGCGCTCAAACTAAAAGGCAATCAATACTCAAACAATCAAGCAATCAAACATTCAAACAATTATTAAAATGTTCAGTTTATTAGCCACAGGTGGTTTCATGGACTTCATGTCGACCCAGTTGGTGCAGTTTCTGCAGTATACGGGTTTCGCCAATGTCACCATCGGCCACATTATTATGATATTGATTGGACTGGTGTTCATCTTTTTGGGCATCAAGTTCGAGTTTGAACCGCTGCTGCTGGTGCCTATCGGATTCGGTATCCTGGTTGGCAACATCCCCTTCTATCCTGGATTAAAGATAGGTATCTATGAGCAGAATTCGGTGTTGAATATCCTCTACCACGGTGTTCAGAACGGTTGGTATCCACCCTTGATATTCTTGGGTATTGGAGCCATGACCGACTTTTCGGCGTTGCTTTCCAATCCGAAGCTGTTCCTTATCGGTGCCTCGGCCCAGTGCGGTATCTTTGCTGCCTATATGGGTGCTATGGCGTTGGGCTTCGCTCCCAATGAGGCTGGTGCCATCGGTATCATTGGTGGTGCCGACGGTCCCACCGCCATCTTCCTCTCCAGCCAGCTGGCTCCTGAGCTGATGGGTGCTATCGCCGTGTCGGCCTACTCCTATATGGCACTGGTGCCGGTTATCCAGCCGCCCATCATGCGACTGATGACCACGCCCAAAGAGCGCGTCATCCGTATGAAGCCGCCGCGTCAGGTCTCCAAGCTGGAGAAGATATGCTTCCCCATCGTTTGTTTCCTCTTCTGCGCATTCATCGTGCCGTCGGGTCTGCCGCTGCTGGGTATGCTTTTCTTCGGCAACCTGCTCAAAGAGTGCGGTGTCACCAAGCGTCTGTCCGAGGTGGCCTCTAACGCCATTGTGAACATCTGCACGCTGCTGATTGGTCTCACCGTCGGAGCCTCGACCCAGGCTACATCGTTCCTCACGGGACGTTCGGTGCTTATCTTTGCTTTGGGCGCTTTCTCCTTTGTCATCGCCACCTTCTGCGGTGTGGGCTTTGTCAAGCTGTTCAACCTCTTCCTGAAAGACGGCAACAAAATCAACCCGCTGATTGGTAACTCGGGCGTCAGCGCCGTTCCCGATGCCGCACGAGTGTCGAACAATGTGGGTCTGGAGTACGACAAAACCAACTATCTGCTGCAGCACGCCATGGGTCCCAATGTGGCTGGCGTGGTGGGTTCGGCTGTCGCCGCCGGTATTCTGCTGGCATTCCTCCACTAAACAAGTAATCGTTTCTTCATAATGGCAAGCGGGTGACTCATCTGGGTCACCCGTCTTGTTTTTTATTCAGATTCACGTGTTATGATGTTTTTTTAGTACATTTGCAACCTAACAGTTCTGTCAACCTATTACTGTCTTATGAACTGCATTTTTCCAAATTTCCGAATATCATATTGAAAGCACATTAAACGTTAAACCTTAAACCTTAAACGAAAACTATAACATGAAAAAGACGAATCTGATGTTGGTATTGGTGGCTGCGATGGCCACGGCGGTGTCGTGCACACCCAAGAAAGAGACCCCCAAGATGCTGGTCCTCTACTATTCCCAGACATCGAACACCAAGGCGGTGGCAGAGGAGATCGCCACCCGTCTGGCTGCCGACATAGAGTCCATTGTTCCGGTCAACCCCTACAATGGTGACTTTCAAGCTACGATTGAGCGTTGTCTGAGGGATCGTGAACAGGGTGTCGTCACCGAGATTGAGCCGCTGAAGGTCGACGTGTCGCAGTACGATGTGGTGTTTATCGGCTATCCTGTCTGGTTTGGCACCTATGCGCCGCCCGTCGCCACCTTATTGAACCAAGTGGATTTGACTGGCAAGAAGGTGGTGCCGTTCTGTACCTTTGGCAGTGGCGGACTGGAGTCGAGTGTGAAGGATTTGGCTGCGCAGCAGCCCGGTGCCGAAATTCTCTCGGGCTACGGTGTCCGTGCCGCCCGTATGGAGGCGATGCCGCAGGAGGTGGATCAATTCTTGAAGGCTTCCGGCTTTGTTGAGGGAGAATATACGCAGTTGGAAGACTTCGGCGAGCAGCATCCGGTGAGTGACGAGGAGGCGGTTGTTTTCAATGCTGCCGTCGATGGCTATCCCATGCTCCACGCGCAAGCCAAGACCGTTGCCATCCGTGCCATTCCTGGAGGTACGGAATATCAATTCACCGCCGTTGACCTTCCGCGCGAGGACAACCCCAATATGCCTCCCGCCGGTGAGTTGCAGGTCTATGTAATGGCAGTGGAAGGATCTGCCCCTGTCTTCACCCGAGTAGTCAGATAGTAATCAACGAACCAAAACGGCTGCCATCCGCAAGGATGGCAGCCGTTGCATTAGCTTTAGATGAGTTGGATTTTAAATTTGGGCTATTTGCCCTTCTTCATATTCCTGTAAAGACGGTAGGTGTAGAATACGCCAAGCAGAAATCCTGCGATACCTACACCTCGGAAAGCTATCGCTCCGGCGATGTTGTCCTCGGAGAGCGGTGCTGTTGTGCACAGCAGGGCGGAGCCGATGAGTAGGGCGACAGTAATAAGGCCTCTGACGTAATATTTCGTGATTCGGTTCAAGTTTTCGAGCGACTTCTCTTCAAGCGCAAGTTTGGCATCAACAATAAAAATAACCTCTAATAATTAGTTGTGAACACGAATCTAACGAATTACTATTCGTGTTATTCGTGCAATTCGTGTTCAAATAAAACGAATAATTAGTGGTTACCTAAAATCAAAACCATGAAACGCCAAGCCTATGGCTACAGAGACATGCCTTTCTTTAAACTCAAACTCCTCTCACTACACGACTCCTCCTATCCATTTAGCGGATGAACCTTTTTTATACCATTTAACTGCTAAAACACTGTCTTTTTCCACTCCCCAACCTGTAGAATAACAAAAACCTAAAGCCTATTTGGCGTGAGTGTTATTATGGTCCACTGCTTTTTTTATCCAATAAAGACCTTGCTCATAATTCCTTTCCACTCCTATACCTTCTACATAACAAGTTCCTAATCGTACTTGTGCAGCATCATCGCCTTTCTCTGCTGCTTTTATAAACCAATACACTGCTTTTTTATAATCTTTCTTAATGCCGTTCCCATCATAATATCTATATGCTAATTGGGTTTGTGATGATGATTTACCAGTTTTTGCCAAACTCAATAAATCAACTAATTCGGACGATAACAACTCAAAATCACTTTCTTTTATGTTGAGTATATAGTCTCTATCACTTTCGTCTACATGGTAGAATAAAAAACACAATTTGTTCTTGTTCTCTGTGCTGACAAGCAACAAATCTTGTTCCCCTTTGCGCACTTCAAGGTTAAAGTATTTGCCTGGTGTAGCAATGCCTTTTTTCTCATCAAAGAGAAACACTTTACATTCTATTTCTGTTTTGATATGTAATATTGATGTTGCCATTGGTTTATTGTGTTTGCATTTTTGTTCTTGTTTTAATTGCCAAACAAAAATTTTGACTTTCATTGTTCATCCAACTTTCTTTTCACCCCCTCAACTCCATAATAATCCAACACATAAACAGGAAACGCGCTTAATACAGCCACTTCCGGACATTTGTGGTTGATGTGTTTCTCCAATTGTTTCGCGAAAATGGTGTTTTGTGTCTCCAACTTGGTAGGCAGGTCAAAAACATCATTTACCAGATAATTCATTTTGGACAGATGCGCACAAATGAGTTCTTGCCAGACTTCCTTCGTGTATTTGTTGAGGTTGGTCAGTTGTGGAAGACTATCCGCTGCCGAAACGGTCTTGTAATGGGGTTCATTCATGCAGACTTCCACCTTCTTGCAGTCGTCTTTGTAAGGACAATTGGATCGTTTGCATTTGACGGTAAGGTTCTTGAAACTTTCCATGTCCTTGTAATGGCGAATGGCCTCCAACATAGGATAACTGACATAAAGCAGCCCGTTCTCGGTTTCATTATTGAAGAATTTAAGCATCTCCATGAGTTTGTCATCGTCGGCCAAGGTTGAGTGTGCATCATAGTCAAAGAACAAGTAGATGTACGCAAAACTGTCGCGGGTATAGTCGCGCAAGAGTTCCGCGTTTTCCTTGCTGCGCTCTTTGAGAAGATTCACCATATCGAATGCAAATTCCTCGGCTTTCAGTTGCTTGTACAATTGATAAATCTCGGCATCATAGACACACTTCACCGAAATCCTTTTGCCAAGGAAATGCTGTTCCAGCTTGTCCACGTATTTGGATTCTGCCCGAACACCCTCAAACACGAAAAGATGCAACTCGTTATTCGACATGGAACGCATTGGCTCTATAGATTTTCTCGATGTTGTGTCCAAACCTTAACTCTTTCTCGGTACACGCCTGAAGCGGTTTGATTTTGTTGTTTTGCAAAATGAAGTTGCAATCGGGACGCAAGAGGTCATTCGTCATCAAATAGGTGTTATGAGAAGAGGTAAAGACTTGGCAATCCATGTTGAACAGCAGCTTGCATACTTCAAACGACAACTTGAAATGATAGAAAGCGTCAAATTCATCAATAAAGACAAACGAAGCAACCGACATCCGCTTAATCCACACATAAAGCAATTCCAAGGCTTTTGTCCCTGTTGAAGCAATGGACAAGAAAGGTGTTGTGTTGCCTCCTATTTCGCAAAACAAAATCTTGTCGCCTTCTTTGGGAGCGGCAAACTTGAATTCTTGTTCGCTCACCTTGGCCAGGAAGTGGGAGAAGTCATCGACGTAGTTGTTTTGGATGATAAACTCCTCCAAACCAAAGCTGGCAGTTTCAAGGCCAATAAACTCACGGCTGTCCAAATTCTTGAACCACAGCATAGAATTAACAAACAGCATCAACTTGACAATATAATGCTCTTGCGGCAAGGGGTAGGAAGCCGTGATAAAGTTGATGACAGAAACACTATTCACATTCTGCTTGAAGTTCTCCTTGACCGTGCTGTCGATCTTGAACTGTTCATCATCAATCTCGAAAAAAGCGGCATCTTTCTTGAATACCAATTTGTGATTCACTACCAATGATTCCGCGACAAGCAATCCAGCCGAGTTCTTTGAATACTGATATTCCAAAAGGTCGTCGCCGAATTTGAAGACGTACTCGAATTCCACGGGAGCTTGGGGATTGCCCGCATAGACGAAATTGGAATAATAATCGGTTTTTTTCCATTTCGAGGAAAGATGATTCTCGATGTCAAAGATAGCCAATGCAAAGTTTGACTTCCCAGACCCGTTGGGACCATAGACAATACCATTCTTGATAATGCCATCTTTTACGGCGTTTTTGTTGAACTCATAATTGCTTGGATGCGACAAGTCCCATTCTATTCTTTCAGCAAATCCTCGAAAGTTTTTTACGGAAAATTTGACTAACATGACACTTTTGGTTTGAAATACGGTGCAAAAATAGACATAATTTCTCAATTCCCGTAACTTTTTTACGGAAAAAAATCCATCAACAAAATGTCTAACTTACGTTTTGCAAATTTTTCGTTATTTTGCAGCCAAAATCACAAATACTCCCAACTATGACAATAAAACCATGCACCATTGAACATTTGAACCAATACGGATCCATATATGCGGCAGCGTTTTCAGGCGAGCCTTGGAACGACGACTGGACGGTGGAGGATGCCACCATCCATGTCAGCGAACTGCTTGAAAACAAACAGCATTACGGCTTGGAATGTGTCGTGGACGGAGACGTTGCAGGCTTCATTTTGGGCACATCCATGCTGTTCCATTATGGCCGTGTTTTCGAAATCAATGATCTTGCCGTTGCCCCTCGACACCAAAGGAAAGGCATTGCCAGCCAGTTGCTTCGCCAATGCTTGGACGACATGAAAGCACAAGGCATGGTGGGCTTTCATCTGATTACCGCCTGCGACGGCGTTTTACCCTCGTTCTATGAAAGTTTCGGCTTCAAGAAAGAGGAACGGGTCATGCTGATGGGGCTTTAGGC
>JAFSYK010000077.1 GCA_017449975.1 Bacteroidales bacterium | reverse complement strand
TGCCAAGGCTGTGGCCTTCGGCGAGGCTCTGACCGACAGCTACGACCAGTACATCCAGCAGGTGATGAAGAACGCCAAGGTGATGTGCGAGGCTTTCGTCAACAAGGGCTACAAGGTCATCAGCGGTGGCACCGACAACCACCTCATGCTCATCGACCTCCGCACCAAGTTCCCCGAGCTCACCGGTAAAGAGGCTGAGAATGCCCTCGTGGCTGCCGACATCACGGTGAACAAGAATATGGTGCCCTTCGACAGCCGCAGCGCCTTCAAGACCAGCGGTCTGCGTGTTGGAACACCCGCTATCACCACCCGTGGTTTGAAAGAGGCTGACATGTCCGTTATCGTCGACATGATCGACACCGTCCTCTGCAACCCGACCGACGAGGCCGTCCGCGCCAAGATTACCGGCCAGGTCAACGAGATGATGCAGAACCGTCCGCTCTTCGCTTGGTAAGAGTCGACATAAATCCAACAAAAAAGGCCGGATGATTCCGGCCTTTTTTGTTGTGGTTATCAACATTTAGAAGCTGTTTAAGTTTGATTGATGAGTTTTATTATGGACATGGGCGAGCAGATTTTTTGCCTTTCCGATGGAACAATGGGGTTCCATTGTGACTGAGGAAAGGTGAAAAAGATGCTGTTCATGTACTCTAAGAAAAACATTGAATTAAAATTAAACAGCTTCTTAGTTTTCCAACTCTTTCATGATGGCTTTGGCGGCTTTGCGACCGGCACCCATGGCCAGGATGACGGTGGCGGCACCGCTGACGGCGTCGCCGCCGGCGAAGATAAGCTTGCGGCTGGTCTGACCGTTCTCGTCGGCCTTGATGCCACCCCAGCTCTCGCAATCCAGACCGGGGGTGGTGGTGCGGATGAGCGGGTTGGGGCTGGTGCCGAGGGCGGCGACAATGGTGTCGGCCTCCACGTCGCACTCGCTGCCTTCGATGGGCGTGAACTTGCGGCGACCTTTCTCGTCGGGTTCACCCATTTCCATGCGCATGCAGCGCAGGGCACGCACGGTGCCATCCTCGTTGCCCAGGATTTCGACCGGCGCGGTCTGGAACAGAAACTGCACACCCTCTTCCATGGCGTGGTGTACCTCCTCGCGACGGGCGGGCATGTCCATCTCGCCGCGACGGTAGACCACCGTCACCTCGCTGCCGAGACGCAGCGCGGTGCGGGCGGCATCCATGGCCACATTGCCGCCACCCACAACGATGACTTTCTTGCCCAGATAGATAGGCGTGTCGTACTGCTCGTCGTAGCCGTGCATGAGGTTGGTGCGCGTCAGCAGCTCGTTGGCGCTGATGACACCGATGAGCGTCTCGCCGGCGATGCCCATGAACTTGGGCAGTCCGGCACCCGAGGCGATATAGACGGCGTCATATTCCATATCCTCAAAGAGCTGGTCGATGGTGATGCTCTTGCCGATGATGACGTTGGTGCGAATCTCCACGCCCAGTCGACGAAGATTCTCAATCTCGGGCTCCACGACACGCTGCTTGGGCAGTCGGAACTCGGGGATGCCGTAGACCAGCACGCCGCCGGCGTGGTGCAGCGCCTCGAAGACGGTGACCTGATAGCCGTGCTTGGCCAGGTCGCCGGCACAGGTGAGGCCGCTGGGACCGCTGCCGATGACCGCCACCTTGCGTCCGGCAGGGTAGCAGGGGCTCTGCGGCTTCGATTGCGCCCGGTGGTTGTCGGCCACAAAGCGTTCCAGGGCACCGATGGCAATGGGCTCGCCTTTCACACCCATCACGCAGCTGCCTTCACATTGTGTCTCTTGCGGACAGACACGGCCGCATACGGCAGGCAGAGCGGAGTCGTGGGAGATGGTGATATAGGCTTGGTTGAGGTTCTCCTCTTTGATGTCCTGGATGAAACGCGGGATGTTGATGCCCACGGGACAGGCCTCGACGCAGCGTGGCTTCTTGCACTGCAGGCAGCGGTTGGCCTCGACAAGGGCCTGGTGTTCGGTGAGGCCGAAGCTGACTTCGTCGAAGTTCTTGGCGCGCACCTTGGGGTCCTGCTCCCGCGGTTTCTGACGGCTCTTGGCTTCTGCCATGGCCGTCTCCACCGACGGAGCCAGGTTGCAGTGGTGGCCGCTCTCTGAGGTGGCGATGCGGTAGCGTCGCTGGTCGGGGTCTTTCAGCTTGCGGGCGGCTTCGTCGTAATCGACCAGATGTCCGTCGAACTCGGGGCCGTCGACGCAGCAGAACTTCACCTCGTCGCCGACACGCACACGGCAGGCGCCGCACATGCCGGTGCCGTCGACCATCATGCAGTTGAGGCTGGCGATGGTAGGCAGGTTGTATTTCTTGGTGGTCAGACTGACGAACTTCATCATCGGCAGCGGTCCGATGGCAACGCAGTGGGAGTAGTCTAGCCCTTTGGAGCAGAGCTCGTCGACCTTGGCGGTGACGAGACCCTGTTCGCCGTAGCTGCCGTCGTCGGTCATGATGTGCAGGTTGTGGCATACGGCACGCAGCTCGTTCTCATAGAAAAGCAGGTCTTTCGATCGGGCACCGATGATGACATCTGTCGGGATGCCCTGTCGGAACGCCCACTTCACCTGCGGGAACACCGGTGCGATGCCCACGCCGCCTGCCACGAAGAGGATTCTCCGTAGGGGCGTACTCCCGTGTACGCTCTGTTGTGTGCATCCGTCTCCTGCATCGGGCGTACACTGGGGTACGCCCCTACATAATGACAACAGCTCGCTCGGCTTGCCCAAGGGGCCCACAATGGTGTAGAGGTCTTCGCCCTCGTTCATGGCAGCCAGACGGCGAGTGGTCTCGCCGACAACCTGGAACACGATGACCACCGACTGACGCTGATAGACGATGTCGCTGATGGTGAGCGGTATGCGCTCACCCTTTTCGGTGGGGATGACGATGACGAACTGACCGGGTTTGCCACTGAGGGAAATCCACGGTGCATGAATCTCCATTCTGTAAATCTCGTTGCTGTTGAGCAGCCGCTTGCTGATGATTTCGTACATATTATGGAATTAAATAATGCAGTTTTTTTCTAGATTTTCTAGATTATCTAGATTCTCTAGATTACCTAGATTTTCTAGATTATCTAGATTCTCTAGAACTTCTAGATTATCTAGAGCTTCTAGAAATTATTTCTTCTAGTTGTTTAATTCTTTCTTTGAGGTGTAGGTTTTCTTGACGGAGGGCTTCGAGTTCGTTTCGTTGGTCAGTCCGATAGCCGAGACGGGCGGCTGTCATCCTTTCGCGGATGCCCCCTTGGGTGACAAACTCCTTGTCCTTCTTCTCGATGTAGGAGGTCAGCATCTTGTCGGTCATCCGACAGAGAGTGATGGCAGCATTGGCCATTTCCTCGTCGTTCCAGCGTTCGAAGTAAGGGGTATAGGCATCGGTGTCGTTGTTTTCTCGACAAAAACTTAGCATGGAGTTGTAGCGCGAATGGGAGTCGTCCCATATTGGCAGTTCCCGGGCTCGGAGATAGTCCACATAGTCCTCGTGCAGCTCCTGAAGGCTTGCGCGGGCTACATTGAGGAGCTTGAGCTCCATTTCTGTGGAGGTTACACCGTCTGCCGACCCTTCCACGATATTTTGCTTGCCACTACGGGCGGCCTGCACCATCTGGTCAACGGTGCGGTCGCCGTGGGCGGGCAGGAAACGCCGTGTGAAGGCATAGGTCAACTGATAAAGAACATCTGATTTTTTGTAAAACCAGAGGTCTTTCCAGTTGGTCTGCTGCCGGAGGACGGTGTACTTGAGTTTCTCCATGTTTTTTTGGGGCTAGATTTTCTATATTTCCTATATTTCCTAGACTTTCTAGATTTCCTAGATTTTCTAGATTTCCTAGAAAATCTAGAGCTTCTAGAAAATCTAGAGTTTCTAGAGCTTCTAGACCTTCTAGATTTTCTAGTTTATTCCGCGAAGTATTTGTAGAACAGCGGGATGGTTTCGATGCCTTTGAGGAACTGGGCGAGGGGGTAGTTCTCGTTGGGGGCGTGTATGTCGTCGCTGGCCAGACCGAAGCCCATGAGGATGCTCTTGAGGCCGAGAATCTTCTCGAAACCAGCCACGATGGGGATGCTGCCGCCGCTGCGGGTGGGGATGGGGCGCTTGCCGAAGGTGTCGGTCATGGCCTTCTCGGCAGCCTTGTAGGCTTTGAGCTCCAGCGGACTGACATAGGCGGCGCCGCCATGGCAGGGCGTCACTTTGACGGTGACGTAGTCGGGAGCGGCGGCCTCGAAATAGTTCTTGAAGAGCTCGCTGATTTTCTCGAAATCCTGGTTGGCAACCAGACGGGTGCTGATTTTGGCGTATGCCTTGCTGGGCAGCACCGTCTTGGTGCCTTCGCCGGTGTGGCCGCCCCAGATGCCGCAGACGTCGAGGCAGGGACGGATGCCGGTGCGCTCCTTGGTGGAGTAGCCTTTCTCGCCCTTCAGCGCGCGGACGCCGAGGTCGCGTTTGTACTGCTCCTCGTCGAAGGGGGCCTGAGCCATGAGGGCGCGCTCTTCGTCGCTGAGCACCAGCACATCGTCGTAGAAGCCGGGGATGGTGATATGGCCGTCGGCGTCGTGCAGGTCGGCAATCATCTTGCAGAGCACATTGATGGGGTTGGCGACGGCGCCGCCGAAGATGCCGCTGTGCAGGTCGTGGTTGGCACCGGTGACCTCCACCTCCCAGTAGCAGAGGCCGCGCAGACCGCTGGTGATGCTGGGTACGTCAGGGGCAATCATCGAGGTGTCGCTGACCAGGATGATGTCGGCCTTCAGCAATTCCTTGTTTTTCTCGCAGAACCCATAGAGGCTGCCGGAGCCAATCTCCTCTTCGCCTTCGAGCATGAATTTCACATTGCAAGGCAGGTTGCCGGATTTCACCATATACTCGAACGCCTTGGCGTGCATGAAGCTCTGGCCTTTGTCGTCGTCGGCACCGCGGGCCCAGATGTAGCCGTCCTTGACCACGGGCTCGAAGGGCTGGGTGCGCCACAGCTCGAGCGGAGCCACGGGCATGACATCGTAGTGGCCGTAGACCAGCACGGTGGGCTTGGCGGGGTCGATGGTCTTCTCACCATACACCACGGGGTTGCCTTCTGTGGGCATTACTTCGGCACGGTCGGCGCCGGCGGCCAGCAGCAACTCTTTCCAACGCTCGGCACAGCGCACCATATCGGGCTTGTGTTCCTGCTCAGAACTGATGGAAGGGATGCGGATGAGGCTGAACAACTCTTCTAAAAAACGGTCTTTGTTGGCATCAACATATTGTTTGAGATCTTTCATGATGTTTGGTGTTAATTGATTGTCAGTGAATAGAGTTTCATTGCATGCTCCGATGCAATTCGAAGATGCGAAGATAGGAAATTTTAGGGATTTTTGCAAATCCCTTGCTATAATAGGTTAGCGGATGCGCAGTTGCCAAAAGGCGATGGCTGCTGCTGCAGCGACGTTGAGCGAGTCGACGCCGTTTTGCATGGGGATGCAGACGGTGTGGTCGCACTGTGCGATGACCTCGGCGGGCAGCCCGTCGCCTTCCGACCCCAGCACCACCGCCAGCCGTTCCTGTGCGGTCAGCCGTGGGTCGTCGATGGAAATGGCGTCGTCGCGCAATGCCATGGCGGCTACGCTGAATCCCCACTCGTGCAGCAGTCGCATGGAGCCCTCGGGCCAGTCGCCATCGGCACCCAGCACCGCCCACGGCACCTGGAACAGCGTGCCCATGCTGACGCGCACGCTGCGCCGGTTGAGGGGGTCGCAGCAGGTAGGGGAGAGCAGCACGGCGTCGAATCCTAGCGCGGCGGCGCCGCGGAAGATGACGCCCACATTGGTGGCGTTGACCACGCTGTCGACGACGGCGATGCGTCGGGATTGCGCACAGATGCTGGCGGCATCCAACGGCTGCGGACGCCGCATGGCGCAGAGGATGCCCCGCGAGAGACGGTAGCCGGTCAGTTGCTGCAACAGGCTGTCGGAAGCGGTGTAGATGGGCAGGTCGACGGCTACATCCTGTGCCACGGCGAGGGCTTGGTCGAGATGACGCTCCTCGGTGAGCAGCGAAACGGGCTGTACACCCGCCGCAAGGGCTACCTGTATCACCTTCAGACTTTCGGCGATGAAGAGTCCCGCCGCCGGTTCCAGCCGGTTGCGCAGTTGCGCCTCTGTCAGCTGGGCGTAGGGTCGCACGCCTTCGTGCTGCAGGTCGTCGATATGGATGATTTGTGCCATGACACACCTTTAACGGCAATGTTTTTGAAATATTGCCTACAAGAAAATATAACAGCCATTCTTTCGTTATAATATAATGTAAAAGGAATACCCGGTTCATTTGTCGAATCACGCACCACCTTTCACTAACCACTGTTTTCGAATGACCAACAAAAGGAAAATCATCAACGACCCCGTCTATGGCTTTCTCACCATCGACGACGAACTGATATACGACATTATATCCCACCCTTATTTCCAGCGTGAACGGCGTATCGCCCAGCTGGGATTCACCACGCTGGTCTATCCCAGTGCCACGCACACCCGTTTCAGTCACATGTTGGGCACACTCAGCCTCATGAATCGTGCCATCGAGGTGCTGCGGGTCAAAGGGGTGGAGATAACCCAGGAGGAGTCGCTGGGTGTGCGGCTGGCCATCCTGCTCCACGACGTTGGTCACGGTCCTTTCTCCCATATCTCCGAGCATGTGCTGGCCGATGTCGACCACGAGGTGCTGACGTTGCTCTTCATGGAGCGCATCAACCAACAGTTCCACGGCGCCCTCGACACCGCCATCGAGATTTTCACCGACCGCTATCACAAGCACTTCCTGCACCAGTTGGTGAGCAGCCAGCTCGACATGGACCGCCTCGACTACCTGAGCCGCGACAGCTATTTCACTGGCGTGTCGGAAGGCATCGTGGGCACCGAGCGCATCATCAATATGCTCAATGTCCACGACGACGAACTGGTGGTGGACGAGAAGGGTATCTACAGTATCGAGAAGTTTATCATCTCGCGCCGCTTGATGTACTGGCAGGTCTATATGCACAAGACCGTTATCGCTGCCGACAACCTGCTGCTCTCCATCCTGCGCCGCGCGCGCCATGTGGGGGCAAGCAGTCACAATGCCGCGCTCGACCTTTTCCTGCACAACCACTTGAAGGAGGAGGACTTCCGTCGCGACGCTACGCTGCTCGACCAGTTTGCCCAGCTCGACGACGGCGACATCACG
Organism: Bacteroidales bacterium; assembly: GCA_017449975.1. Lineage (GTDB taxonomy): Bacteria > Bacteroidota > Bacteroidia > Bacteroidales > P3 > Colimorpha. Next base: position 18,974 of record JAFSYK010000077.1, on the reverse strand, counting down.
GTGGCCATCAAGGGCTGGCGCAACCATTCCGACACCATCCTCAGCACCCTGGCCACCCATCTGCTCGACCGACAGCTGAATGCCATCTGTGTGAGCGACCATCCCTTTGCCATCGACACCATCGACGAATACCGCCAGCGGGTGCAGCAACGCTACGGCATCGACCCGCAGGACTGCGACTACTTTGTCGGTACGGGCATCCTGCGCAACCATGCCTACGATTTCAACGACCAGGAGATAAAGGTGCTGTACAAGAATGGCGACTGTCTCGACATCAGCGAGGCCAGCGACCAGCTTGACCGCCACTTCCTCGAGAAGCAGGTGACCAAGTATTTCGTCTTCTTCCCCAAAGAAATAAAGTAAACACCGAAGCATTTAGTTTAGAAAAGATGAATGTTCATTTTATAGCCATCGGAGGCAGCGCGATGCACAATCTGGCATTGGCGTTGCACAACAAAGGATATCGCGTCACCGGTTCCGACGATGAAATTTTTGAACCTGCCCGTGGCCGTCTGCAGGCGGCGGGACTGTTGCCGAAGGAGGAAGGGTGGCACCCCGAACGCATCACGCCGGATCTCGACGCGGTGGTGCTGGGCATGCACGCCCGCATCGACAACCCCGAGCTGCTGCGCGCACAGGAGTTGGGTTTGACGATTTATAGCTATCCCGAATACCTCTACGAGCAGTCGAAGGACAAGATGCGCATTGTCATCGGCGGCAGCCACGGCAAGACGACGACCACGGCGATGATTCTGCATGTGCTGGCGCACTGCGGCATCGAGGCCGACTATATGGTGGGTGCACAGCTCAAAGGCTTCGATGTGATGGTGCGCTTGTCGCACACCGCCAAGGTGATGGTCATCGAGGGCGACGAATATCTGACCTCGCCCATCGACCGCCGTCCCAAATTCCATCTCTACACACCCGATGTGGCGATAATCACCGGCATCGAGTGGGACCATATCAATGTGTTCCCGACCTTCGATATCTACCGCGAGCAGTTCGCCAAGTTCATCGACCTTATCGAACCCAACGGCACGCTGGTCTATTGCGACGAAGATCCCGAGGTGCAGCGTGTGGCCGTTGAGAACCAGCGTACCGATATCCAGAAACTGCCCTACCGCTGTCCGGAACATGTGGTGGAGAACGGCATCACATACCTCCGTACGCCTGATGGCGGTGATAAAGGTACGCCCTTACAGGTGTTTGGTCACCACAATCTTTTAAATCTCACCGCGGCACGCTTGGCCTGTCGGCAGGTCGGTGTGACGGATGCCCAGTTCGACGAGGCCATCGCCTCTTTCGAGGGCGCCAGCAAGCGACTGGAGTTGGTGAAGAAGAGCGACACCTGTGCCGTGTACAAGGACTTCGCCCATGCGCCGTCGAAGCTCCGCGCCACCATCCACGCCATGCGTGAGCAGTATCCCGACCGCAAGCTGGTGGCCTGCATGGAGCTGCACACCTTCAGCTCGTTGACGCAGGAATTCCTGCAGCAGTACCGCGACACGATGGACGAGGCCGATGTGCGCTATGTCTATTTCAGTCAGCACGCGCTGCAACTGAAGAAGCTGCCACCCCTCGACCCCGAGCAGGTGAAAGCTGCCTTCGGCGGTCATGTAGAGGTTTTCACCGACAGCAAGAAAATGGTCGAATGCGTGATTGCGTTAATGCGTGAATGGCTGGCGAGTAAACAATCAGGCAATCAAACAATCAAGCAATCAAGCAATCAAGGTGTCAACCTCCTGATGATGTCCAGCGGCAATTTCGACGGCATCGACTTCGCCGCTTTGGCAGAGGAGATAATAAAATGACAAAACAAATTCCTTTTACTCCTTTCTATTACTCCCATTTTTACTCCCTTTTATAACTTCCATTTAATTTTATAACTTCCATTTAATAAGAATATGACGAAATTTGAAATAGGCGATAAGGTTAAATTCCTCAATCAGGTGGGTGGGGGTGTCGTCACCAAGGTGACCGACGATTTTGTCTTTGTGCAGGACGATACGGGCTTCGATATGCCCATGACCCCCGACCAGCTGATACGCATGGCCGACCAGCAGGGTGCCGCCAAGATGTTCAACGCCACGATGGAGGAACACCTCAAAGGCAAGGGTACGCCGCTGCCTTCGGTGTTCGACGCTACGTCGAAAGCCGCCGCTGCGCTCAAGAAGGCGGTGCCGCTGACACCCGAGGAGGAAATCAAGCAACTCAAGAATCAGATAGCCAACCTCAAAGACCAGGTGGCGCGACTCAAAAAGCAGCTCAGCGCTGTACAGCAACAGAACAGTCGCGCGTTGAGCGACAACATCCTGCTGCAACATGAGACCGCCCCCGGCGAGGCGGAGGTGGACTTGCATATCGATATGCTTAGCGAGCGCCCCGCCGACCTGACTGCCCACGAGGCTTTTGAGATACAGATGCACTACTTCCGTCTCTGCATGAACCATGCTTTTACCAACAATATGAAGAAGGTCACCTTCATCCACGGTGTCGGCAAGGGCATTCTGAAAGACGAGATAAACAAAGAGTTGAAGCAGTACGACAATGTCCACTTCTTCGACGCCCCTCTGTCCAAATACGGCGTCGGCGCCACCGAAGTGTATTTTAAATAGAGAATTGGACCAATCGGTTCAATCAGACTTATCCCCGTAAAGTATGAGCAAGCAAATCAAGATAGGAAACCTGACCCTCGGTGGCGGAGCCCCCGTCCGTGTGCAGAGCATGACCAACACCGACACCATGGACACCCAGGCCACCGTCGACCAGACACTGCGTCTCGTCGAGGCGGGCTGTGAACTGGTGCGTATCACCGCGCCCGACGTCAAAGCCGCCGAGAATCTGTACAATATCAAGAACGAGCTGGCCAAACACGGCTGCAACGTGCCGCTGGTTGCCGACATCCATTTCAATCCGCTGGCAGCGGAGACGGCAGCGCAGATTGTCGAGAAGGTGCGCGTGAATCCCGGCAACTACACCGACCGCAACACAGGCAAGATTCACTTTACCGAACAGGAGTACAACGACGAGCTGAAGCGGATAGGGGAGAAGATGTCGCGTCTCATTGCGATATGCAGGCAGCACCACACCGCCATGCGTATCGGCACCAACCACGGGTCGCTGTCGGAGCGCGTCATGAGTCGCTATGGCAATACGCCCGAAGGCATGGCCCACAGCGCGCTGGAGTTTGCTCAGGTATGTCGGGAACAGGACTACCACGACCTTGTCTTTTCGATGAAGGCCTCCAATGTGAAGGTCATGGTGCAGAGCACCCGTCGTTTTGTGGAGCTGATGCAGACCGAAGGCATGGACTATCCCATCCATCTGGGTGTCACCGAGGCTGGCGACGGCGAGCAGGGACGGTTGAAGTCGGCGGCGGGCATCGGTGCCTTGCTGGTCGACGGCATTGGCGACACCATCCGTGTATCGCTGACCGAGGATCCTGTGGCCGAGATTCCCGTGGCCTACGATATCTTGCAGGCCGTCGGCGCCCGCATCTCCAAGGCGGAATACATCGCTTGTCCATCGTGCGGCCGCACGCAATACAATATCCAGGAGGCGCTACAACAAATCAAAGCCCGCACGCAGCATCTCAAAGGATTGAAGATTGGCGTCATGGGTTGCATCGTCAACGGACCCGGCGAGATGGCCGATGCCGACTATGGCTATGTGGGCAGCGGCGCAGGCAAGATTACGCTCTACAAAGGGCAGGAGGTGATGAAACGCAACATCGACCAAGCCGACGCCGTCGACGAACTCGTCGCCCTCATCAAAGCCCACGGCGACTGGGTCGAGGGGTAAGAAGAACCGACTGAATCATACATTTTCTGAGGAATAGAAAACACCCCCGCCCGAGGCCTATGCCTCGGGCGGGGGGTGGATTAGCGTTCTGTTTAGTCGGCGTAGGGGATTAGACGGCTACCACGCTGCCGGCCATTATGGAGTTGGAGATGCGGGTCTTGTCTTCGCTGCGCGTGGCCACGTAGAGGTAGAGCGTGTCGCCTGCCCACAGCGCGGGATAGTGCAGCACCGCCGACTGGTCGTCGCGACAGGCCGTCACCAGGTCGTAGGTCGACGCCTGACGGGTGGGGTTGTAGAGACAGAAGAGCACCTGGTCGTTGTCGAGCACGTCGCTGTCGACGCCGGCGTTATTGGTCCAGCTGACGTTGACGCTGTGGCCCGAGGCGGCGACGGTTGCCGAGGGCGACTCCACGTTGAGCAGCGAGCCCTGCGACAGCATGACGCGGTTGTAGTCGAGGCTGACGTTGGTGCCCGACCCCGTGATGGCTTGCGCCAAGTTGAGGCGGGTGGCCACATTGCCGCTGGTGATGGCCTCACGGTCGGCCTGGGCACGGAAGCCCTCGGACACGAAGGTGTAGACTGCACTCACCATGCGGCTCACCAGCGACATGCGAGCCCGTGCGGCCTGCTGCGCCTCGGTGCGCGGATTGTGCACATGCTGTGCGACGGAGCGGATGACGGCGCGACCCTTCCAAGTTGAACCAATGACGGTGCCCACCTTGCCGTTGAAACCGCCGAGAATACCCTGTTTGATGATTGCCATAGTTGTAATTTTTTAAGATGAATGATTGTTGGTTGATGTCTTGTGCATCGGATCTCCGCTGACGGGCAGGAGGGTGGTCGACGCTGCCGGCTTGCTGTCGACGCTGATTGCGGGCTGCCGTTCGGTGACCGATGCGGTTGCAAAAGTGGGGTCAAAACAGGGGCGATGACATAAGTTGTTGTGCGGTAACTTGTTTCGTTCGGATAGCTGTGGTTTCGTTGCTGTTTCGCCGTCGGACGGTTGCGGTGCTGTCGCCGTGTTGTCTGCGGATAGTTGGCGGATTGTGACGGAAATGTTATAAAATGTGAGGAAATGTTTGTTTTTTACATTCAAAACGAAGTATATTTGCATTAGCATAATTGTATGCTCTGTTTTTCGTTCCATGCAAATAACCTTCGACAACGGCGACAATTTTCTGCGCGACTACCGTCGCGAGGGTCGTCGCATTGTGGCGGGCGGCGAGGTCTTCCCGCTCAGCGAGGAGGGGCTTCGTCGCGAGATGGTGCGCCAGTGCTACGACCTGCGGCAGCAGCTGCTCTACCTGCATCGTGCCGAGGTCGTCTTCTCGGTTGCCGACCCTGTGCTGATGACCAAAGTAGGGGAGTGGATCGACCGCCTGCAGCAGCAGTTGGAGCTCTCGCTGCGTCGCCAGCGGCACACGGCGTCGTTGTTGGGGCTGGATGGCAACAGCGGATTGCTGTCGGGTGCTGCGGCTCCGCAGCGTGCCACGTTGACGGCGCCAGCAACGCAGAACGACAAGATGCCGTTGCGGTCATTCTTCTGGAAAGCCGGTGAGGGATGCATGGAAGGTGTGCGCGACTTGCAGCGCAACCTGTGGAGTGCCAAGCTGCTGGCACCGATGGCCGACGGCGGACGCGACACGGCGCTCTTCATCGCGCTGGGCGTGGGGCACTATGCCGGCGAGACGCCCCGGCGCATGACCTGGCTGGGCAAAATAAACCAGTTGCATTGCTTTGTCAACATGATGGTAGGGGGTGGCTATGTCGACTGCCGTGGCGGCTCCAAGTGGATGACGGCCGCTGACCTTTTCGTTCCTTCCGACCCCTCGCGCCGCTACACCGCCAAGCGCCTCTCCGACGCCCGTGCCATCAACGCCGACGACGAGCAGCAAGTCCGCCGCTGCCTCCCCGCCACGCTGTGAGTGCGAGAAGGTGGGAATATTACGATTTTCTTTATTTACTGGTTGGCATATCACCCGACCAACCGTGCCCTAAATCCCAGTGCTCATCATAGGCAAATTCAAAATAGGGCAAAGAGAACTCTTTTTCCAGCAATTCTGTCAGTTCATCTTGGATAGGCTCGGCCCAGTGGCCCACGAGTACAATAAATCTGTCAATTGTCCATGTCACGTGTCCACGTGGAATCTGGGTATAATCTCCCTTGAATTTTGTCTCCAAGTGTTTGGCTTGTGCACGGAAGAACTCTTTGGCCCATACCTGTCGGTGCAGGTGTGGGTAGTTGATAAATGGCTTTCCTTTTTCGGCGGCCTCTTCCACCTCACGTGGTGTCAACTCTTTCTTCCGTACACCAAATAATGTGTGATCTTTTGGGTCGTACCAAAAGATTCCCACGCACGGCATCTGCTCGTCGAAAGACTTCATGTCGGCCATTTGCGCCTGATGCTCACTTTCTGAAAGATGCGTCATTTTGCTTCCACTGCAGTTTGAATATTATCGATATTCTTCCTTTTCTATATGCAAAAATACATTTTTTTCAGAAAACGTAGGAAACGCTACCGCCCGAGGCGAACGCCTCGGGCGGTAGCGGTATTAGCTATTCGGGATTGCAAATCCCGGCTGGAGTTTGTTGCGGATTACAAATACGCAACAACGGGTAGTCAGGCTATTCCCTCAAGGCGTTTCGCGTATAGAAGTGCCTGTCCCTGATTCCCTCTCAGCAACCCCGCACGCAGTGTGGGGTACAGCAGCATAGATACCCATCAGCCTCGGAGAGGCGCCTTCTCAATATCCCCGCACGCAGTGTGGGGTACAGCAGCATAGATACCCGTCAGCCTCGGAGAGGCGTACTCTCAGCAACCCCGTACGCAGTGTGGGATACAGCAGCATAGATACCCATCAGCCTCGGAGAGGCGTACTCTCAGCAACCCCGTACGCAGTGTGGGATACAGCAGCATAGATACCCATCAGCCTCGGAGAGGCGCCCTTTCAGTAACCCCGCACGCAGTGTGGGGTACAACAGCATAGATGTCACCGGCGTCCAGAATGGACGCGCTCTCCCCACTCGCCAGCCACAATCTCTGACAGCGAAATATATCTGAAAACCAGGCGGCGGAAGGCACAACCCCTTCCGCCGCTTGTGGTGAGTCTGTTTTGCTTATTGATTTGTCGGGGTAGTGCCAGTCCTTTGTCACATTTGGGTTTTGTATCAAAAGTCCCTGCTATACGATTATCTCATCCCATTCCAGTTACCCGACATTCAAATAAAATTACCTTAAGAAGTAATTATTTCAAATAAAAGTTTTATTTTTGCATTTGAAGACACACCTACAACTAATATGACAAAAATATATATAGAAGAGGTTAAAAAGACTGATATTGCAGGACTTTTCACCATCTGCTTTGAGGGAGATGATGCCACTGAATTCCAGAAATTCATTGAGAAATTCAAGGAAGATGCCTCACGAAAAGAGGAATTGTCGGTGATATTGACGGCTATCAACCGGATGCTTACCGCAAGTGGATTCCTCGAGAGGTACTTCCGTCCCGAAGGCAATATGGGCGACCACGTGGTGGCGCTGCCCATCGAGCGCACGAAGATGCGTCTCTACTGCCTGCGCATGTCAGACAGCGTGTTGATTGTTGGTAACGGCGGTGTGAAAAGCACGAAGACCTACGAGGAGGACGAGAGCCTCAACGGGTACGTCATCACGTTGCAGAAACTTGACAAGCTGCTCAATAAGGCCATCAAGAGTGGCAAAGTTACCATCGAAGAGACAACCATTTCTGGGATAGATAAAACAGACTTCAACCTATGAGCAAGACAGCGGATCTTTTCAACGAATGTGTGGCTGCTTTGCCGCAGGACGTGAAGCAGCGAGTCGACTGGTCGTTCCAGATAGCCGACAAGATAGCCGATGTGCTGAAGGAGCGCGGAATGACGCAGAAGGAATTTGCCAAGCAGATTGGCCGTTCCGAAGCCGAGGTATGCCGTTGGGTAGGCGGTACGCACAACTTCACGCTGGCCACGTTGGCGAAGATCTCGGCCACGCTGGATGTGCCGCTGATTAGCGTTGCCGTCTGACTTTCTTCATTTGACTTCGGTGCTCAATGTATCTTTATGAAGTCACTTGTTAAAAGTGACTCAGTTATTGTGCTAAATCGAAAATTAAGCGCTCTTGTACCACGCACGCTTCACCGCTGGCTGATTTCGAACACGAATTGCACGAATAACACGAATACTTATTCGTTAGACAGCAATACAGCAGAATTCCCCCTCTTGGATAAGAGGGGGTAGGGAAAGTTGATAGCCGATACCCATCAGCATCGAAGAGGTGCCCTCTCAATATCCCCGCACGCAGTGTGGGGTATGGCAGCAGAGATACCCGTCAGCCTCGGAGAGGCGCCCTCTCAATATCCCCGCACGCAGTGTGGGGTATGGCGGCATAGATACCCATCAGCCTCGGAGAGGCGCCCTCTCAATATCCCCGCACGCAGTGTGGGGTACAACAGCATAGATGTCACCAGCGTCCAGAATGGACGCGCTCTCCCCACTCTCCAGCCACAATCTCTGACAGCGAAATATATCCGAAAACCAAGCGGCGGAAGGGGTTGTGCCTTCCGCCGCTTGTGGTGAGTTTTGATTATTGATTTGTCGGGGGCAGTCAGGCTATTCCCTCAAGGCGTTTCGCGTATAGAAGTGCCTGTCCCTGATTCCCCCTGTTTTTTGGGGGCAACTATAGTTTTTTGATTTCTTCTGTCGTCAAACCTGTAAGTTCGGCGATATCAATTGGGGCATAGCCTTTGACTTTCATGCGACGGGCGAACTTTATCACCGCTTCATCTGCAGCATCCTCAAAATCGTCAGGCTGCGCAACCCATGCTTCCCAATCAGTATCGGCAAGATATTGCTCTACCTGTTTGCGCAGTTCTGGAATACCGTTGAGAGCGGTATCATAAAGTGTCTCTGAGACAACATGCGCGTAATCGTGCACCAAGACATGTCGCATGCCTTGGACCGTTTTCCATGGTGTCGCTGGATATGCTTTTTTAAACGCCTTACTCAGCATATAGGCCGCCTCGCCCACTATCTCCACATTCTTCATCACAGAGTAGTAGATACTTTTACTGTTCACAAATGCCTCGTACGATTGACCTTCAATAAGCGCAGTCACATTTCCGGAATACTCAAGAATATCCTCAAGTCGTCCCTTGTCTCTAGCTCTTTCTCTCATAGATTAGTATTTTATCACGGTTGGCAGTCTCTGCGGCATAAGGGCGAAGCGCGCCTTCCTCTACTAAATCGACCTCACGTCCGAGCAGCTCCTGCAAGTCCATCAGCATACCACCCTGTGTGAACAATGTGAATGGTTTACCTGACCGGTCCGGCACAAAAAGGATATCCACATCACTTCTCGCTGTCTCCTCGCCGCGGGCAAAAGAGCCAAACAGCCAAGCCTTCAAAACAGGCTGTGTTTTGAAATAGTCGGCTATTGCCTGTGTCATTGCTTGAGTACTCATAAACTTTTGAATTGTCATTTGCAAATATACAACCTTTTTGGAAAACTAGGGAAATGCAGCCGCCCGAGGCGTTCGCCTCGGGCGGTTACTGCTGTATATCATTCGGGTTGTTGTCGAAACTAGTCAGGCTATTTTTTTTCTCTAATAAATCTACTCCATCCCCTGTAGGTATTCACAAACTTGTGTTCGGAGTAGTGGTAGCTCTTCGTGTACAATATTCCACAACAATGATATATCCACTCTGTAATAGTCGTGTACCAAAATATGACGCATACCAATTATATCGTTCCATTCAACTTCGGGATGGTTGTCCCGGAATTCGTGCGTCAATTTATAGGCAGCCTCCCCTATTATCTGGATGCTGTGAACAAGTGCGTAGCAATGTAACTTGTCGTGTTCAAGTGCCTCGCAAGTAACTTGATTAGCAAATGAAGTGGCATCATCGATTGCCGCCAAAATATGTTCCAACCTTCCCTTATCTCTTATTGGTTCTCTCATAAATCAGTTTTTTATCACGGTTTGCAGATTCAACAGCAAAAGGCAAGAGTGTTCCATCAACCACCATATCGACCTCTTTATTCAACCTACTTTTTAGTTCATTCATAATGTGAACATACTGCAGCAAGCCAACCTTGGCCTCCTTGTCAAGAGTGACCAAAATGTCCACGTCGCTGTCTGCACGTTCTTCGCCCCGGGCATAGGAGCCAAACAGCCATGCTTTCTCAATAGGCTGTGTGGCGAAATACTCGCGAATGGTCTGAATCACATCCCCACTCATCTCTCAACAAATTAGAACATTTTCATCTGCAAATATACAACCTTTTTGGGAAACTGGGGAAACGATGTCGCCCGAGGCGTTCGCCTCGGGCGGTGGGGTAATACATTTTGATTGTTGTCGGAGCTGGTTGGGTTATTTCCTCGGAGCGTTTTGTGACAGGAACCTGTCCCTTGGCATGCTTGATTTCCCTCTGATTCCTTTGATTCCCGGGGTATGCTATATCAACTTTTCGGGATTGCTGATCCCAGATGGATTCTGTTGCGGATTATAAATCCGCAACAACGGGCACCTTTTTCAGAGATACCATCTATGCTTTGTTTTCTGCTAGCCATTCATCGACTTTCTCCTTGACTACAGCAACCAACCCTTTGGCCTTGGGGTAGAGCTTGGCTGTTGACACTTCGTCGTGGTTGAAGAGATCTTCGTAGTCGCCTGTCTGACGAGCCTCGAACAGGTTGCTGTAATCCTTGCCATAGGACGACGGGAAGATGCCCGTGCGGATGAAATGAAGACCGAACATTTGCTTCACTCCGTCGTGCGACTTGGTGATGATACCGTTGGCAATAAGTAATGCACTCACCGCATAATAGCAGGCATAATACATCCGGTTGGCCGCGTTGTTGTAGAATCTGAGCGCAAGGAGATCGTCAATCTCACCCAGCGTCTTTTCTGCACACTCGATACGGTATGCAACGATGTCATATCGTTCTTTCTGAGATAAATCCATCCGCTCTGTCATAGCCGCCTCCCGTCGTTAAGTACATTCAGTCGGAACGGAGTCATGCGCGACTCCCATTGGCTTTTGGTAAGCAAAATCGGATTTATGGCCACACCTGCGTCCCACTCGATTGGCATGGTGATGTCGTACACTTTATCCCTGTCGTTGTCTTCGACTGTTGGTTTGTTGAAAAGTACCAGCAAATCGATGTCGGAGTCGGGTCGCGCGTCGCCGCGTGCCTCGCTGCCATAGAGCCAGACCTCCATGTCGAAAGGCAATGCTTCGAGTCCTTTCTTGATTGCTGCTGTTATTTCCGGACGTCTCATATTGTTTTCTATTTCTTTCCACTGCAAATATACAACCTTTTTGGGAAACTGGGGGAAACGATGTCGCCCGAGGCGAACGCCTCGGGCGGTGGGGTAATACATTTTGATTGTTGTCGGAACCAGTCAGGCTATTCCCTCAAGGCGTTTTGCGTATAGAAGTGCCTGTCCCTCTGATTTTCCTCTGATTTTGATTTACCTCTGATTTATTACAATTTCGCTATCTCCTCAGCTGAAAGTCCAGTGATTTCGGCAATGTCTGCTACGGGGTACTCTTTGGATTTCATCTTGCGAGCGGAGTCGATGGCTTGCTTGTAGGCAGCATTGTCAATCTCCAGGCAGGGGGCTTGTTCATGCTGCCATTGCTCCCAGTCTATTTCGGCCAAGTAGCGTTCTATCTGCATCCGCAATGGTTTGATGTCAGCGGTCGCCGTCTGCCAAAGGTCTGCATCTGAAATTTGGGAGTACCCATGTACCAGTACATGGCGCATACTAATGATTGGCCGCCAGGGAAGTTCGCTGTACTTCTCCCGAAAATGGTACGTCAGCATATTGGCAGCTTCGCCAATGACTTCCACATTCTTCATGACAGAATAGTAGATACGGATGTCGCTGACAAACTCGTCATATGAAATGCCACTGACAATCTTTTCTACGTTTTGGGCGTATTTCAGGATGTCCTCCAGCCGTCCACGATCTCTTCTATGCTCTCTCATAAATCAGCTTCCTGTCTTTGTTTATACTTTCAGCTGCCCATGGGCGCAATGTGCCATCCTCCACCAAATCGACCTCACAAAGAAGGATGTCTTCAAGAGCAACTTTCATGTCGGCTATTTTCAGCAAGCCGATGGGTTGGCTTCGGTCGTACTGTACAAGAATGTCGACATCGCTCCACGGCCTCTGCTCGTTCCTTGAATAAGAGCCAAACAGCCAAGCCTTCAAAACAGGCTGTGTTTTGAAATAGTCGGCTATTGCCTGTGTCATTGCTTGAGTACTCATAAACTTTTGAATTATCATCTGCAAATATACAACCTTTTTGGGAAACTGGGGAAACGATGTCGCCCGAGGCGAACGCCTCGGGCGGTGGGGTAATACATTTTGATTGTTGTCGGAGCTGGTTGGGTTATTACCTCGGAGCGTTTTGTGACAGGAACCTGTCCCTTGGCATATTTAATAATAACACAATAGGATGAATTTTTATTGTGTCAAACCGAAAATTAAGCGGCGGAAGGGGTTGTGCCTTCCGCCGCTTGTGGTGAGTCTGTTTTGCTTATTGCTTTGTTCGGGTGTCCTTATATCAAATGACCTGTCCCTCTTGGACGCTATGACTTCACGGGATAATACCCACCCGTTTTGTCGGAACCACGATACTCTATCAAGCCGTTTTTTCTCAAAACAGTCAACTGCTTCTTTACAGTCGACGCAGGTTTACTTCTTAAGTCTGCCACTTGCTTGTTTTTAATTCCAGGATTCTTAAGAACAATATAATAAACCTCCTTAAGACTATCACTAAGACCATTTACATCACCATTTACAGGACCATTTACAGGACCATTTACAGGACCATTTACATCACCACCAACATACGGCATCAATGGTTTTTTAAATCTGATTGTCAGGCAAACATAGTTCGGCACAAAGTCAAACTCTGGATCAGGCATACCAGCTGTCTTGCAAAGGTCGTACATGTCGGGAATACCTCTGCCCCAACCTTCCATCTCGCCACCCTTGAACAGAGCCGTGGCAATCTTCTCGTTCACCGGCTCCGAATGCGGACGCTTCAGAAAATCTTTCGGCTTCGTCCCCGGAGGGAACGACCCGGGATTCATAAACTCCACTCTGTCGTCGAAGATGTTCACGCTAGGCACTCTCGCTTCACCCCACCAAGTCCTGTGTGCCAACAGGTTTAGCGCAGCCTCACGCACCACCTTCAGCGGCACAGTCAGCTCGTTCTTACTGTCGAAGTCATCCTGATTACCAGAAAGAAACATGTGCTTGCGGCAGAAGTCCACAATGGCCTCCAACTGTTGGAACAGATTTGCCTCCACCACCAATTGGTCGCGAAACTTGTCCATGTTCTTCCCTTCAAACCTTGCCAACTTAATCTTGCAATGCGAAAAGAAACGAACAGGATTCTTTCCAAACAGAGCCACAGCACCGTTAGTCACCCCATCCTTACCCGTCAGTACATTGAATGGGCGCAGCCTCTCCACGGTCGATCTAGCCGCAGCTGCACTGGCCGGAATCCTGCCCTTATTGATGCCCTTATTGATGGCCGCAACAAGTGTCTTGTTGTCGATGTCCCGCAATGTAGCCCCTTCACAGGCCGTCAGTTCCCAACTGAATTTCTTCGGGTCACTCAGCCTGATGCGCTCATCAAACATCTCGCGAGGCATGGGCATCGTGGTATTCTCCACCTTGTAATAAGGTTTTCCGTCATAGGTATAGGGTGTGCGGTCGAAAATAGGTGCAGGGAAATAGAGGGCAATCACCATCTTCCCCTCTCTGCCCGTGACAGGGATGTACTGTGCCGCAAGGTCAATAGCAGGCGCAAACTTGCGCATCTCCCAAGCAATTTCCTGTCGGGTGCGATCTGCCACGTCTTGACCCAGTATCGTCAGTTTTGTGGGATGGATACCGAAGAACAGCCAACCACCATCGGTGTTTAGGAAGGCGCAGCCCGATTGCATACCTTTCACCAGTTCGCCAGTCGTCTCTTTCGCCTCCATCACGCGGTTCTCGTCGCGGTGGACAATCGTTTCAATATCCTGTAACGTCAATTCTTTCATGTTATACACCCACTTTTCTTAAAAAGAACGAAGCAATAACAATTTTATTGTGTCAAACCGAAAATTAAGCGGCGGAAAGGGTTGTGCCTTCCGCCGCTTGTGGTGAGTCTGTTTCGCTTATTGTTTTGTCTGGGGTTCTTGTATCAAATGACCTGTCCCTGCCATACGTCTGCAAATATACAACTTTTTGGAAAATAGGGAAATGCAGCCGCCCGAGGCGAACGCCTCGGGCGGCTATGCTATATCAATTTTTCGGGATTGCTAATCCCAGATGGATTCTGTTGCGGATTACAAATCCGCAACAACGGAATTATTGTTATTTACTGGAGGGTTCCCAGTTCAAATGGGGTACCGTCTCAGTTTTCCAATCACTGTAGGTATCATTGGCCAGATGCCAGTTATGCAAGGCATCATACAATGTTGAACGTGTAGCTCCGTTTACAGTCTGTCCTGCAGTCAAGGCACCCGTTCCCTCATCGTAAGTGGTTATTGCATTGTTCGAAGAGGCTCCATGATTGGAATTCGCATAGCACAGTGTAATTTTACTATATGTAGAATTCTGTATCCCATATACACTTCCGCTACACGACGAGGTGGTACTATTAATTTTCACATAACAGTTTATTATATAACAATTATAGTCCTTAATATATCCAGCAATACCACCAGCATAATTTTTAGCATTAGCTCCACTTACGGAACCAATATTATAGCAGTTGACAATCGAGTCCAAGGCCCTTTGGTAACCAACGAAACCACCGACCTCTTGGCCCAAGCCAGTAACACTTCCCCTGTTCACTGAGTTGTTTATTGAGCTATATGTATTTCCAGTTGCATATATATATCCAATAAAGCCTCCAACTGCACAATCGTTACCACCAGAGCGCCTTCCGTATATTGATCCACTATTCAAACAACTATCAAAATGGATATTATCTGTTCTTCCACAGAATCCTCCCACATTCATATTTCCATTTATTGAGGCTGAATTAGTACAATTATAAAATCTGGTATATGCACATTTTCCAACAAAACCACCAACTCCAGTTTCTCCACTAGTCGTGGTTGCAGAGCTATAGACATCATAGTCCTCATTACTTGTCGTTAGATTCTTTCCCGTGTTTCCGCATGAAAAAAACCTCACAATTTTAGTGGAGTATCCGCAAAATCCACCCAGACAAGTCCCCGAAGCACTGATTTTGCCGCTGTTGGTATCTGTGGTAAAAATTAGTGGATGGGTAGATTGCCCGACAAATCCTCCATCATAGCCACTACCCGATATGGCACCGCTGTTTTTGCATGACGTGAAGGTGGTTTCATTGCCGGCAGTTTCATCCGTTGCCGTTGTATTTCCTAAAAATCCGCCAACAGAATTACCACCCGACACCGCATGGGTGTTTCCACAATATTCGAACGTCGTACGAACGGATGCTTTCCCCACAATGCCACCAATGGAATTGGTTGAGCCACCAGATACAGCTGCTTTGTTTGAGTCCTGGCTAAACGAGGTGATGGCCGAGACGTACCCGCAAATACCACCCAAATAACCTTCGTCTGTAGTGGAAAGAGCTGCCAGGTTCTTGCACTGGGAAATAGTGCAACTTGTTGCGTCGTAAACATAACCCACAATTCCTCCGCCATAGCCATACTTTTTGGTCAAACTGGCAGTACTTTTATTTATGCAATGACTAACCGTTACAGTGTCCCCAGAGATTTTTCCAACAATTCCACCCACATTATGGTCGGCTGAGGAACTAGCATACTGCCCAGTAATATTTGCCTCGTTATAACAGGAATCAATAGTTATGGAACCAACAATCTCACCACAAATGCCTCCTGCTGCGTATGCCGCATCATTGGTGATACTACCTTTGGCATATAGGTTTTTGATAGTAGCACCGCCACCGCCAACACAGCCAAAGATGCCTGTCGGTCCTGAAACTGAGGTGATACCTAATTTTACAGACGCGCAACTGCCATCGTAATTGGCAACGAATGGATGGGTGGAAGTTCCGATACCTGACCATGACGTGGAATCGCTGATGTCGATGTGGGCTGTTTGTAGAAAATGCTTCCCTGGATCATTATAGGTTGCATCGCCATTTTTCACCAAAGCACGGAGAAGTCCCAGATCGGTTTTGTCCATGATAATGTAGGGGTCTTTCTCATTATTGCCACTACCCCAAAACAAACCACATTCATGGGTGTATTCATCATTGGCAAGATTGACATTGATGACTCCAATCTGATTACGGGCTATGGTCTTGTTGGTTCTGGTGTCACGAGTGAATGAGTATTTCTTTTTGCCCTCCGCATCGTCACCAACGCCAGTCATATATACATCAACATAGAGTTTTACTCCCTCGTTGATTGGCGGTATTGCAAGAGTGACAGGCAATGTTCCTCCATCGGCCAACGACTCTGTCGACGAGCAATCTATGGATACATTCGTAATACCCTGTTCTACACTTATTTCAGGTTCATTCCCGGCAAACCCCGTGATACTGGCTGTTCCACTAAGCGGCGCAATATCAGTATAGATTGCCACATACTTTATCTTTAGCGCCTTACCGTATCCGTTGTGGATGTTGACGGTGACCAATGATGCCACATTATAGAAATTCAAGGTCGAAGCGCTCCCCGACGCGTATGCCACCATGGGGTTCTCCACCAACTGATGAATACCATCGGTGCGATAAACCTGCATATCGGGAAATGTGACAAGGGGTGCCCCCTCTTTAATCCCGCTGACCCATGATGCTGGAAACACAGCCCGATAGCTGCCGGCTTTTGCCACGTCGTAAACCGCTGTGCTTCCACTACGTGTGTCAATCAGATAAGTTTCGCCGTTAATCCAAACCTCCTCGTCCTCGGCAAATACCGGCTGGTAGCCATTCAGCCACACCTTGCTGTCGCTGGAATAGCGGTCCGCAACACTGAGCGCAAAACTGACACGTTCTTGTTCGTCATCCTTGTTGCAGGCACTCAGCAACACCACGACAACACAGAGTGCCCAATTGTATCGAAAAATTCTTTTTTTCATTTTATGATTGTTTTAATTTGCATCACAAACCAATCTAACGGCATAGCCATAATATTTATAAGTAGTAGAAGTCGATCCAATTGTGGCTTTAGAACCAGTCTTAAAATAAAAACGGTACGCACACGATGTATATGAAGTATTTAAACTTGAAGTCCAATAAGGACAAACATGATTGGCAACATCTTTCATTACGGTTCCGCTCCTCCATCCGGTCTCGGGCAGAAATACAGCACCATTGGCTTCCAATATTGCCCATTGCGTTGCCGACAATACATTACTTGTAACATTTGTTGCCCCAGTTGTCAAAGATACATCCGACGGCGTTGTCCAATCGTCCGGCAAAATAACATATCCTTGTACTCCATTCACCGTAGCCGCTGTTTGTAATGAAGAAGCATTGGATCGAGTAGATAACATATACTCCCATTCGGTACGGGTCAGTGTCCTCCATCTGCCAACACTGTTTCCTCCATTACTGATTGCATTGTACACCCCCCAGTCCGAGTTGTCATAATCCCCAGTTAATGAATATTGCGTAGACTTTTTTATTGGACCATAATTTGAAGTTGTAGAACGGTTCCATGGATAATAATAGGTGTTCCCATTGTTCCAGCCACTCGTCCCCCAGCCAAAAAGATCCGTCCAATGGCCGGAAGTCCGTGCAGTAGCATCTGCCTCCGTATTGCCACTTGAATACGACTCCCACTGGTTTTCTGCAAAACGCCACGTTCCGGCACCGTTATCTTCACCATCCTGTGTAGCATGTGTAGCCCCACCATCATAGCCCCACTGAAGATTACCGGATGAAAAATATACCTTCTGGGTTGCAGAAACAGAAAACATTCCACTGATGCCACCATAGGGATAATATTTTTCAGCACACTGGTTCAAAATATGAGAGATGGGCGCAATGTAATTGGTGTTGATTGTCACTGCATCTGAACTTTGGACCTGTGTGTAAATGCCATGGTATTTAACGCCCTCAAAACGGCCGGTCACCACTATTGTAAACTTCTCATCTGTGACAGGTGGGATAAAAATGTAATAATCCTTGCTGGACTTGTTTTCCTTAACCGTTTCGGTAAGGCCTGTGAGCGTCACCGAATTGCTGCTGGCTGCATTTTCGTTGTCGACTGTCAGAGTAAATGAACCTGTGCCAGTAATAGTGGCAGGGCCGGACAACTTGGCATCCGATGCCGTGACGGTGATACTCGACAAGGTAAAATCACCCTTTCCCATATTGTTGCGGACACGGACCTTTATCAGTGCACAGACATTTTTGAACTGAAGGCCTTCGTTTTCGGAATATGCTGCCATAGGAGCATTGATAACTTGATGACCATCCGTCTCGGAATAATCCTGTTCGGATGGTAGAGAAACTGCGACACCTCCTGAAATGGCATTGTTGACAATGTTGAATGGATAGGCTGCAAAAAACGGATTAGCAACATCTTCCCCCGACAAACTAACGGATCCGCCACTTACTGATGCATAGTATTTTACTCCATTTATCCACACTGAATCGCCAGAAACAAATGATGGTTTCAGGGTTGTTGCATCAATGACAACCTTGGCATTTCCATTACCAGAAGTATAGGTATCAGCGATGACTGCATGAAAAGTTCTAATGGCAGAAATATCATCCTTTTGGCAAGAAACCATCACTGATGCCGCTACGCTAATTAACAAAAGTGCTTGTATTTTATTTTTCATGATTGATGTTTTTTCTATTACATTTTGGCATTAAAAGAACGACTCTCCCCATCCAGAGACATCATTTTCGTCAAAACCGTCTATCCAAGTTCCACCATCTTCCGCCTGTTGGAAATTATTGCGAAAATCCTCATAATAGGAATACGTCTCCAATGGAGCCACGGATCCAATGAGCATCGAGCCGCTGGCGCGGAGTGGCACTATGGTCATCTGCGGGGGCTCGTAAAGGGTAGCCGTCATAACAGGTGTTTCTGTTTTCATATCTATTTTATTGATGGTTTTTGAATGCGCATATCGTGCTAATACGCTGATAGAATGGCGTTTATGT
>JAFSYK010000076.1 GCA_017449975.1 Bacteroidales bacterium | reverse complement strand
TTGCAGTAAATCAGCTTGATAAAAAAGAAAAATCACAATAAATCTCACAAACATAATTCTAATATGAAAATAATTATTTAGTTTTGCATCGTACCCTAGAGTACTCAGACTCCAGACACACTGGATGAAACACTACCATATAATCAGTTGTCCATCATATCTTTCCGATTGGCTTTTCAGTATGCAAGATTGGAAAGCATTGCTGGTTTCGTAAAACCCACAAAGAAGGATTGAATAATCCATCAATAATTAGAGAATAGCCACGAAAGGAGCCACCTGGTCTGAGCGGATTCCATCGTGTTTTGATATGAAAATTTGCCGATTATATGGAATATATGTCTGTAACGTTAAAGCTTCGGGCAGGTGCCGTCGAGGATGATAGGAGCGCGGAGGTAGTACCTTTCGCGCTCTTTCAGTTGCTGTGCGATCTTGCTGCGCACCTCGTCGGGCGACAGCCCCTGCATCAGCGGCCTTGGGTTGTGGGAGCGCAGCGCGCGCTGTGCCAGCGCGTCGACCTCCATCTGCAGGTATATGGCGGTGCCGTGGGCGAGGATGAAGTCCATGTTGTCGGCATGACAGGGGGTGCCGCCGCCGGTGGAGACCACGACATTGTCGAGGTCGGCGGTGCTGTGCAGCATCTGTGTCTCCAGCACGCGGAACGCCGCCTCGCCGAACTGGGCGAAGAAGCGTGGCACGGTGTAGTGGTAGCGCTCCTCGAAGGCGCGGTCCAGGTCGAGGAAGTCCATCCCTCGCTCCGCCGCCAGCTGCCGCCCAAAGGTCGTCTTGCCGCTATACATATAGCCGATCAGGTAGTATTTCAAGGGAGTTGAGAGTTGTTGAGTTGTTGAGTTGTTGAGTTGTTGAGTTGTTGAATTGTTGAGTTGTTGAGTTGTTGAATTGTTGAGTTGTTTATTTGTTGAGTTGTTGGGAGTTGAGAGTTTTTTTATCCCGCCCATTCTGCCCATTTTGCCCATTCTGCCCATTGGTCCAATTAGTCCAATTGGTCTAATTGGTCCAATGGGTCCCATTCCTCCTATTGGCCTCCCATCAGCTCTTTGGCGGTCTGGAGGGCTGCGGGGGTGGGTGGGTCGGCGCTGAGCATGACGGCCACCTCGGTGGTGCGCGCGTCGCCGGCCAATTCTTTGATGCACGACACGGTGCGTTCGGCGTCGGTCTCTTTGTACACCTTCAGGTGCTGTCCTGCCAGGGCGGCGATCTGTGGCAGGTGGGTGATGGCCACCACCTGCATGCGCTGTGCCATGCGGCGCATGATGCGGCCTACGGCGCCGGCGATGTCGCCGCTGACGCCGGTGTCTATCTCGTCGAAGATGATGGTGGGCAGCAGTGTGCGCGAGGTGTGCATGCTCTTGATGGCCAGCATCAGGCGCGACAGCTCGCCGCCCGACGCCACCTTGGACAGGTCGCGCATCTCCCCCCCTTTGTTGGCGTTGAAGAGGAAGGCCACGCTGTCGCAGCCCTGCGGCCCGTAGGTGTGCGACGGCGTCAGCTCCACGCGGAAGCGCACCTCGGGCATGCCCAGCTCGTGCAGCGTGGGGATGATGCCCTCCGTCAGCGCCTCGCCGGCGCTGCGACGGGCCTGTGTGAGCGCCTCCGCCGTCTGTTGCACCACGGCGTAGGCCTTGTCCACCCGCTCCATCAGCGCCTGTATGCGGTCGTCGAGCGTGGCGATGGACTGCAGCCGGCTGTCGAGCTCGTCGCGGATGGCGATGAGGTCCGCCACGCGCTCCACGCCGTGTTTCTTCTCCAGCCGGTAGAGCAGCGCCAGCCGCTCGTCGACCTCCTGCTGCCGCTCGGGGCTGTAGCTGATACCGTCGGCGGCGGCGACGACGCCGCTGTTGATGTCGTCGAGCTCCACCAGTGCCGAGTCGAGACGAGAGAGCAGCTCTGCCGCCGCCTTGTGGTAGTCGGCCACACGGCTGAGGACGCTCTTGGCCTGCCGCAGGCGTGGCAGCACGGCCTGCTCGCTGTCGTCGTCGAGGGTGGCCGCCGCGGTGGCGAGCCCTTCGCGCACCGCCTCGGCGTGGGCCAGCAGCTGTGACTCCGCCTCCAGCTCCTCCTGCTCGTCGGCCGTCAGGCGGGCCTCGTAGAGCTCGTTGAACTGGTACTGCAGGTAGTCCTGCTCTTTGCGGTTGGCGGCCTCCTGGGTCGTCAGCGCCTCCAGCTCTTTCTTCAGCGCGCTGTAGGCACGGTAGGCGTCAGCGTAGGCGGCACGGCTGTCGCCGCCCGCCAGCGTGTCGAGCAGCGCCAGCCGGTAGCCGCTGTCGGCCAGCGTCAGCGTCTGGTGCTGCGAGTGTATGTCGATGATGCGGCTGCCGATCTGTTTGAGCACCGGCAGCTGCACGGGGGTGTCGTTGACGAAGGCGCGACTCTTGGCAGAGGGCAGTATCTCGCGCCGCAGTATCAGCCGGTCGTCGTAGTCCACATCCAGCTCCGCGAAGAGCGGCGCCAGCGCCAGTCCGGCGATGTCGAACTGGGCCTCGACGACACATTTCTTCTCTTTCTCGGCCAGCACGGCCGTGTCGGCCCGCTGACCCAGCAGCAAGCCCAGCGCGCCGAGCATGATGCTCTTGCCGGCACCCGTCTCACCCGTGATGGCGACGAAGCCGTCGCCAAAGCGGATGTCGCTCTGCCGTATCAAGGCGAAATTTTCTATATGTAGCGAGAGAAGCAAGGGAGTTGAGAGTTGTTGAGTTGTTGAGTTGTTGAATTGTTGAGAGTTGTTGAGTTGTTTATTTGTTTATTTGTTTATTTGTTGAGAGTTGTTGAGTTGTTGAATTGTTGAATTGTTGAGTTGTTTATTTGTTGAGTTGTTGGGAGTTGGGAGTTATTTTATCCCGCCCATTCTGCCCATTCTGCCCATTTTGCCCATTAGCCCCATTGGTCTAATGGGTCCCATTAGCCCCATTGGTCCCATTAGTCTAATTAGTCTAATTCGTTTCATCCGAGCATTGGAACTATCCGTTCCAATGCTCGGATGAGTTCGTCTACCTCCTCTTTGGTGTTATAGATGGCGAAGCTGGCGCGCACGGTGCCGGGGATGCCGTAGTGGTCCATGACGGGCTGTGTGCAGTGGTGTCCCGTGCGCACGGCGATGCCGAGCTTGTCGAGCAGGGTGCCCACGTCGTAGGGGTGTGCGTCGCCCACGAGGAAGGAGACGACGGAGGTCTTGTGCGGTGCGTTGCCGAAGATGCGCATGCCGTCGATCTGTTGCAGCTGCGCGGTGGCGTAGGCCAGCAGCTCCTGTTCGTGGCGGGCGATGGTCTCCACGCCCACCTGCTGCATGAAGTCGATGGCGCTGCCCAGTCCCAGCACCTCCGCCACGGCGGGTGTGCCGGCCTCGAACTTGAAGGGCAGCTCGTTGTAGGTGGTGCCGTCGAAGCGCACCTCCTTGATCATCTCGCCGCCGCCCTGGTAGGGGGGCATCTGGTCGAGCCACTCCTCGCGGCCGTAGAGCACGCCGACGCCCATGGGGCCGTACATCTTGTGGGCCGAGAAGCAGTAGAAATCGCAGCCCAGCGCCTGCACGTCGATGGGGATGTGGGCGATGCCCTGGGCGCCGTCGACCAGCACGGGGATGTGGTGCTGGTGCGCCGTAGCGATGATCTCCTGCAGCGGGTTGACGGTGCCCAGCGTGTTGGACACCTGTGTCACCGCCACCAGGCGGGTGTGCTCGTTGAGCAGCGACGCCAGCTGGTCGACCTGCAGGATGCCGTCGTCGTCGAAGGGCAGCACACGCAGCCGTGCGCCCTGTCGCTGGCAGGCCAGCTGCCAGGGGACGATGTTGGAGTGGTGCTCCATCTCGGAGACCACCACCTCGTCGCCCGCGCGCAGGAACTGCTGTCCGAAGCTGGCGGCCACCAGGTTGATGCTCTCGGTGGTGCCGCGCGTGAAGACGATCTCGTGACTGTGGGCGGCGCCGATGAACTGCTGCACCTGTCGCCGCACCGCCTCGTAGCGCTCGGTGGCCTGCTCGGCCAGGTGGTGGGCGCCGCGGTGGATGTTGCTGTTCTGGTGCAGGTAGTAGTCGCTCATGGTCTCCACCACCGACAGCGGTTTCTGGGTGGTGGCGGCGTTGTCGAGGTAAACCAGCGGATGGTTGTAGACCTGTTGGTCGAGTATGGGGAATAGTTCTCTATGCATGACGGTAGCGGATGAACATGACGATCAGAAACAGCACCAACAGCAGCAGGAAGGCGTAGAAACCCCAGCTGCAGCCCCGCGGCGGCAGCGGCCGGTCCATGCGCCACAGTCCCCAGCGACGGATTACATCGCGGTGCCGGTTGTCGAGTTCTTTTTCTTTCTCTTCCATAGCAGACGGACGGTGAAGATGACGACGGCCAGACAGAAGATCGCGATGATGGCGATGCTGAGGTGATGGCTGTATTGTTCGATGAGGTCGGGTTTGGCGGCACGATAGGCCAGGATGCCCAGCAGGGTGAGCACGACGTTCCAGATGGCGGCACCCAGGAAGGTGAAGAGGGCGAAGGCGCCGATGTTCATCTTCGACAGACCTGCGGGGATGGAGATGAGCTGTCGGATGACGGGGATGAGGCGTCCCACCAGGGTGGAGATGTTGCCCCGCTGGTTGAAGTACTCCTCGGCCCGCTCCATCTTCTCGCGGCTGAGCGAGAGCAGGTGTCCCACTTTGCTGTTGACGAAGGCGTAGATGATGGGACGTCCCAGCCAACGCGAGAGGAAGTAGTTGATGAAGGCACCGAGCAGCGCGCCCAGCGTGCCCACCAGCAGGATGATCCACACGTTCATGCCGCCGGCGCTGTCGGGGTTGGAGGCCACATAGACGGCGGGCGGTATCACCACTTCCGACGGGAAGGGGATGAAGGAGCTCTCCACGGTCATCAGCAGTCCGACGGCGCCGTAGTTCATGTGGGCGTCGTACCAGCGCAGCGCCGTGGCGACGAAGCCGGTCGAGGCGCTGTCGTCGCTACGCAGCGTCTCGGCGATATTGACGCTCTCCGCCGGTGCCGCCACGACGGCGTTCAGCGAGAAGGAGAGCAGTAAAAGGAATAGAATCGGTCGTATGTGACGCATAGTGAGGATTGTTATAAATTGCAAAGATAGTAGGATTTGTTCAATCCGGCAAAACAAAAAAAACAAAAACTTGGGCGGGTCGTCATGCAGGACGTAAATCGGACAGGAAAAGAAAGAAGGGGCCCTATGTGTGTGAAGTGACTCCCTTTAAGTAAAAACGGGCGGTTTATCGACCGTATTCGTAAAGTGTGTCGGACGGAATGTCTATCCAGTCGTTCCAATAGACTACCGTACGGCTCTTGTCTATCTGCACCTGCGGCCAGAGCCCATCGACGGTACGCAGATCACCGAATGCCGTGATGTTCTCAATGTCCTCGGCCACATCATAGACAACTTTCTTGCCGTCGTCAAACAGGATGGAAAGCTGGTATCCATCCATCGGTACAACTGTTTTTATGCGAGGTAGCGTGTTCATTCCAGCGGAGGAAGTTGTTTTATTATCTGTGTGTTCCACATCTCAATAAGAGCGGGACCATTGATTTGGAGCCACTCCTTTACAAGTCGTTGTGCCTGGACTGGCAAATCTCCCATCGTCATCTCATAGGTATGGATATCAAAGATTCCCACATATTCGTCATAGATGGCGTGAATATGTGCGGGTTCATGTTCTTTCGGTTTGAAGAACATCTTGATGACTATTCCATAAAAGCGACTGATAACAGGCATATCCTTCTTTTATTTGTATAACGCATATTTCACATTATTATTGTTCTGCTGTTGCGGATTTTTGGAGTCGCCTGTGGCGAGAGATTATCCAAAATTGAATTCATAATTATTCAGAAATTGTTTGTAAAATTGCAAATCGAAATCAACACCTATCTATTGTGAGCAATATACTTGTAGACACACTGGAAGACGCTGATGTCATGGAGATGCAGGATGACCTCACTCCCGAGCAGCGTGCTCGTTGGGAGGACATCATTGAGCGCGATTTGCGTGAGATTGCCGAGGGGAAACCGCAAAAATACATCACTGGTGATGAGTTTTGGGGCAAATTGACAGAAGCCGTGATGCGTCAGTATGAAACAGTATAAGGTTCTGTACCGTTATCGGCTGTCGAGGATGGTCATGACGTCGGCGTCGGCGGCCATCTCGGGACAGAAATCGAGGATTTCGTTGATGGGGTCGCCGTTCTGCGTACAGTCAATCAACGTGTTGAACAGCATGTTGCGCTGGCCGGTGTAGAAATAGCAGCAGGCCAGCCGCAGGTTGAAGGCGTGGGGGTAGTCGGCGTTGGTGAGCCCCCGTTGCATGAGGGTGATGGCCTCGTCGTACCGTTTGCGGTGGATGAGGAAGTCGGCATAGCGCAGCCAGAAGTCGTCGTTCTCCTCGTTCATGCCCAGCGACCGCTGGTAGAGCATCTCGGCGTCGTCGGAGTAGCCCATGTAGTCGTAGCATTCCGCCAGCCTGAGCCACGCCTCGCTGAAGAAGGGGTCGCGCTCGGTGGCCTGTTTCAGGTAGATGGAGGCCGTCTGGAAGTTCTGCATCTCCATGTAGATGGTGGCGATGGAGAAGAGCACGTTGGCGGCGTCGGCGGCGCAGTCGAGCGACTCGCGCAGGGTGGCCACGGCGCCCGCATGGTCGTGCAGCGTCTGCTGACATTCGGCGATGAGCACGTAGGCGTCGAAGTAGCGGCTGTCGATGGTCAGCACGAAGCGGAAGGCGTCGATGGCGGCCAGGTAGTGCTCCCGCTGTCCGTTGTGGCGGTCGGCAAAGCTCATCTGCGCGCGACCCAGACAGAACCAGCCCACACGGCTGTAGGGGTTCTGCCGCACGAAATGGTTGAAGAAGTCGATGGCTTCGCCGTTCTGGTTCAGCTCGTCGTAGGTGGCTTCGAGGTTGTGCAGCGACCGCTCCTCGTCGGCGTTGCGCGCCACCGATTTCTTGTAGTAGCGCAGCGCGTCCTCGGGACGTCCCATGCGGTAGTACTCGTCGCCGATGTTGCCGTAGATGGTGCCCAGCTGGTAGCCGTCGCGGGCAGCCTGCGTATAATATTGGATGGAGCGCCGATGCTGGTCGAGGGCGCTGTAGACCGTGCCCAGCGCATACTGCACGTCGGTGTTGTCGGGCTCTAGACGTTCGAGCTCGTGGAGTATCTTCAGCGCGTGGTCGTAGCGTCCCTGGATGGAGTAGAGGTGGGCCTTGCGGAGCCGTATGCCCGGTGCTGTCGGGAAGAGTCGTTCGGCATAGGCCACGGCGTTCTCCAGCCGTCGTGTGTCGGCCGGCAGGGTGGTCTTGCGCAGGGCTTCGTCGATGGCGTCGAGGTAGAAGTCGATGATGATTTCCAGCTCGTCGGGGTCGAAGTAGGGGTGTGACCCCTGCTGCTGGCCCTCTTCGAAGTGGGTCACCAGTCGGCGTACCTCGTCGTCGTATCCTTTGAATCGATCTTTCTTCAACTTGGTTGGTGTTTTATTGGTCTAATTCGTCCAATTAGTCTAATAGGTTGTTTTTTAGAAGCTGAACCGGATGGTCAGGCCACCTTTGGTGGTGGAGTTGGGGTAGGAGTTGGAGATGTAGGGGGTGTTGATGTTGGTCTGGAAGAAGAGGCGTAGCGTCAGCGTGGTCGACAGCGCGTACTCGCCCGACAGCTCGACCATCCACACTTTGCTGCCGGTGGAGATCTGGCTCAGGTTCTGGTTGATTTTACGTATCTCGGTCTTGTTGCTGTTGTAGGTGAGGTTGAGCTGCAGCACCACGTCGCTCTTGAAGTCGTGGGTGCGTCCGCCGCTCTTGATGTGCAGCTCCACATCTTTGAAGCGGTAGCCGGCGCCGAAGGTGATGCCGTCGCGGGTGGACTCGGTGAGCTGGTTGTTGGCGAAGCTCAGCGCCAGCGTGCGGTTCTTCTGCAGGGAGAAGTTGAACTGGAAGTTGTTGACGAGGCTCACCGCCACACGTATCAGCGGGTTGAACTGCTCGCTGATTTGCACGGCCTCCATACTGACCGGCGGGATGTAGTCGCCGCTGCCGTTGACCAGGCTCTCGCTGCCGTAGTCGTAGCCCGACACGCCCGACAGCTGCGCGTCGGTGTAGTAGCTGCCCACGCTGTAGGTCGATGTGTATTTGTGCGACAGGGTGATGTTGGTGAACCACTGCTTGAGCATCGGCACCTTGTTGAGGCCGGTGTAGTTGACGGTCCAGTTGGGTACCGGGAATTTGAGGAAGGGCGAGAAGCCGTAGTCGCGCACATCCTTGCCGGTGTAGGTGGCCAGGAAGCTGGTGAGCAACACGGTCTGGCTGTTGCCGCTGTAGCCGGCGGGATAGTAGCGTCCGCTGGCGGAGTCGCGCACCATCTGACTGCTGTAGGGGTCGTCGTTGGCGTCGGCCAGCCGCTGCGCCACGATGCTGCGGTTGTCGAGGAATTCTTGGAAGAGCGCCTCTTTGTTCTTGAAGGCGGTGCGGAACGACCAGATGGTGGTGGTGTAGTTGCCGGTGGTGATGTACTGCAGCGGACCCTCGACACGGTCCCATTCGCTCAGGTATTTGTAGTAGTACTCGTCGCGCGAGCTGTAGTTCTGCGTGCAGTTGAGGTCGATCTTCAGGTCGCGGATGGGTTCGACGGTGGCCTGCAGCGTCAGCGTGCGGTTCACCGTGTTGTGGTGGGCGTTGTTCATGAGGCTGTCGCGCGAGAGCAGGTCGTCGTCGCGCAGCCGCTCGACGGCGTCGTCGGTGAAGCCCAGGATGTAGCCCACACCCGGCGTCCAGCCGTTGCGCGGGTCGAGACCCATGATGGTGGCGGTGCCCATGTAGCCCGGCAGATAGTTGCCGGTGGTCTGCGTGTACTGCAGGTTGATGGTCTTGAGACCGGTGACGAAGCGCAGGCCGAAGTAGCCCACCTCGCGCAGCCGCTCCATCATCTGGGCGTGGCGCAGCGAGTCTTGGTTGATGGTGCTGTCGCGCTTCAGGTCGGCCGTGGCTTTCTTGTCGGCACTCTTCTTGTTGCGGTTGTCGACGTAGGCCTGCTTGAGGAGCTTGGATTTGTTGTAGAGCGTGTTCAGGTTCATGACCGTCGACGCCTGCATGGTGGTGTTGCTCTCCAAGGTGTTGCCCAGCGATTGGGTGGCAGCGGTGCTACCCTCGAAGCGGTAGTTGGTGCGGTAGGAGAGCGGCATCTTGACGAAGTCGAGGTAGGGCAGCTTGCCGACAGGGGCGTCCCAGGTGAGGTTGAAGCTCTGTTCGAAGTTGCGTATCTCGCCGCCGTGCATCAGGCTGCGCCATATCGAGTCGCGTGCGCCCGGCGTGTCGACACGGCCCACGGGCTCGTCGACGTTGGCGAAGGCCGTCGAGGAGTACTGCAGTCGCATGCTGCGGCTGATGTCGTACTGCAGGCCGTAGCTGCGGTTCCAGGTGAACTGCTTGAAATAGGTGGGACGGATGATGACCAGCGCCTCGCCTTTGTTGCGCAGCTTGGTCTCCTCGTAGTCGCGCATAATCTCTGTGGTCAGCGAGACGCTGCGCGGCTGGTAGTAGAGGTTGAAGTCCTTGATGATGCGCCACTTCTTGTCCTGCATCTTGCGGCTCTTGCTGAAGGGCGCGATATGCTTGGGCTGGGCGATGTTGTAGTTGTAGTTGATGCTGCCGCGGTGCATCTTCTTGTCGTAGTATTCCGTCTCGTCGTCGCTGCGGTGCTCGTGGTTGTAGGCATAGTTGAAGCTGAAGTTCTCGATGTCGTAGAAGTGCGGCGTCAGCGCTTTCTCGCCGGTGCGGTCTTTGCGCACGTTGGTGAAGGTGATGTTGGTGGCGTTCTTGCGTTGCTGTGTCAGCTCGCGGATGCTGTCGCGCTCGGCGCGGGTGTTGTAGGTGCGCAGGTCGTCGCGCAGCTTGACGTCGGGGTCCAGCGGGTTGTATTCCGGGCTGCCGATTTCACGGCTGTGGTCGATGTAGAAGGGGATATGCAGTCCCCACTTGTCGGGCAGGAAGCGTCCCAGCTCCAGGTCGAGGGTGGTCTGCAGGTTGAAGTGGTTGATTAGCTCCAGACCCACCAGTTTGTCCTCGAGGTTGCCGAAGCCCGCCGAGGTGTAGGCGCCGTAGATGGAGGCGTTGCCGATGTCGGCGAGGTTGGTGCGCGCCAGCACCATGGCCGACCAGCCGCCGTGGTTGTTGTAGTCGGCCAGTCGCAGCTCGTTGACCCACACGGTGACCGATTTCGGCAGCATGTCGTTGCCGTCGTCCAGTCGCTCTTTGCGCGGGTTTCGGACACCCACCATGATGACCTTCACCTTGCCTAGGTTGGGCGTACCCATGACGCTGTAGGTGTGGCCGTTGATGACTTCGCTGTAGGCGGTGAGGCGGCTGTACTGGCTCTCGCCGTTGCGGATGTGCTTGTTGCGCCGCGTCTTGATGTCCACCAGCTGGGTGAGGTCGATGTCCACGGTGTTGGCGTCGGGCCAGATGATGTCGGCCTGGTCGCGGCTGACACCCCACGGGGTGAGTTTCAGCGGCACCTCGTATTCGTAGTAGTTGTTGGTGTAGTCGGTGCCCAGTCGCACGAAGAGCATGAGGTCGTCGTCGTAGAGCTGGTCGATGGACTGCTGTTTCTCGGCGTGGACGAACATACGCATCTTGCCGTAGTAGCGCAGGTCGTATTTCACGTTGCGGTAGACGGCGCGGGCGTCGCCCTGCGACAGATTGGTGATGCTCATCGACAGCGACTGCTCGTTGAGCTGTGTCGACGACGAGCTGCTGCTGTACCACTCCTCGCGCTCGATGCCCGGGGGTAGCACGTAGGGTACCGGCTCGCGCGAGCCGTTCTCCTCGATGTTGACGGTGGAGATGGAGAAGCTGGTCTCGTCGTCGCCCGAGGGCGAGTAGTCGCCGGGCTGCAGCAGGCTCTCGCTGTATTTGCGCCAGGTGGAGTAGACCAATTCGAGGGTGGCGAAACGCAGGATGATGGGCTCGTCGAAGTCGTTGAGGAACATACGCATGAAGCGGATGGACTGGAAGCCGTTGATGTTACCCACACGCTGCTGCGGCTCGCGGATGGGGATGCGGAACTGGTACCACTTGCAGGTGGTGCTCTCGCCGTTGGCCAGCTGCACGTTCTGCGCCTCCTGGATGTCGACGATGTAGTTCTCGCCGATGTTCATGTGGCTGGGGTCGAGCTCGACGATGTATTGGTAGTAGTTCTCCGCCTCGCTGAGGGTGTTGTCGCGGTTGATGTCCTCGATGTTGGGCAGCGTGGTGGCGGCCGTCGGGTAGCTCTCGGGGTTGTCGCTGTCGACGGGCGAGTTGCCCTCGGGGTTGTTGTATCGCTTGTAGCGGTCGTTGATTTTGACGTTGTTGTCGTCGTAGTAGCTGCTGCGGAAGAATCGGAAGTCGTCGTTCGACGGGTCGGCGGCGGCCTGCAGGTAGGCCGTGCTGCCCACGCCGTAGACGGCGGCGATCTCGGCCAGGTAGTCGCTGTAGAAGTTCTGCTCGTCGTACATGTCGTGGGTGCTGCTCAGACCGTCGTAGCCGACATCCTGGTAGCGGCGCGTCGACGACTCGTTGTCGAAGGCGTTGACGATGGGCTGTGTGGTGGGCACCACGCCCCACATCGTGGTGTCGCGGTTGGTGCCGTCGACGGTCAGGCCGTTCTCAAAGGCTTTGCGGCCGTCGCGCAAGATGTCCTCGCTGATGTCGCCCAGGTTGATGTAGAGCTTGCCGCCGTGGTGTGAGGGGTTCTCGATGAAGGGGTCCATGAGCCAGAACTCGATGGTCTCGATGTTCTGCGTCTCGAAGTCGGTGTAGTCCAACGCACGCATGATACCGCCCCAACGGCTGCGGGGGTTCAGCAGCTTGCCGTTGGCGTCGATACCGGAGCTGAAGGCGCCGCCCGCCACGTCGAAGTTGTAGGGACCTTTCTCGTCGGGATAGTAGGCCAGGTTGAGTTCGTAGACGTAGGTGAGCTGTCCGGCGGCGAGGTCTTTGTTGGGGAAGACCTCCTGCTCGGCGATGCGACGCGCGTAGGGCTTCGAGCGGTCGTCGGCGGAGATGTTGTCGGGACAGTTGCTGCTGTAGAACAGGTCGTCGATGCGGTACCAGGCCAGCTTGGCGCGGTTGAAGCCGTAGGCGCGGCCGGTGTTGGGCGCCGTCTCGGGGAAGAGCGGCATGCTGCTGCTCCAGTCCTGCGGGGTGCTGGCCAGATGCCAGGTGCCGACGTTCTTGAGGTCGATGCCCGCCTCGGCACCCTCGAAGTCGTCGATGTAGCTCACGCTGCCCTCGCTGCTGCCGGTCTTCGACATGCCGGGGATGAAGTGGGCGAATTCGGTGGTCAGCGACAGGGTCGACGGGGCTTTGGTGTCGATGCCGGGCAGCATGTCGACCAGCTTGGTGATGAAGGGCACCTCGTGTTTGTAGTTGACATCCAGACCCCAGATGGTGTTGCTGGTGGGCTCTTCGCCAAAGTTGTTCTTCTGCGTCAGCGGCTTCTCGTGCAGGTTCATGACCGTGGCGCCGATGTTGAAGTCTTTGGCCAGCTCGTAGTTGAGGTGCAGGCCCAGCATGCGTTTGGTGGTCATGCTGAAGGAGTTGTTCTCCGATGACACGCTGATGGGGGTGCCGCTGCTGAGGATGCTCTCGTTGATGATGCGCACGGTACCCATCATGTAGTCGACGGTGTAGTCGACGTTCTCGATGAGGGGCACGCCGCCGGCGGTGACGGTCACCGAGCCCTGCGTGACGCTGTAGCCCAGCGATATCTCACCGCTCACGGAGCTGGTGTAGTAGCCCTCCAGGTAGAATTTGTTTTTGTCGGCATACTGGCGCGCCAGCGTCTGCGTCATGGTGTAGAGCGAGTCGTAGCAGTAGCGGTCGGCCAGCGTGTTGTCGCCCAGCATGGCGCGCAGGTCTTTGCCGAAGGGCTCCACATAGGGGAAGTAGATGCGGCCCGTGCTCGACTGGATGATGCCGCCCTTGAAGGCTGCGCTGTCGAACCAGTCCATGACACCGTCGGCGTAGTAGTAGTTCTGCGTGGCGTCCATGCGGTCGAGACCGAAGACTTCGACCAGCGGCACGCCCTCTTTGGGACCTTCGGTGAAGTAGCCGATGCCGACGCCGCCCTGCGAGTTCTCGTAGAGGACGTTGAGACGGAAGTTGTCGCGGCTGATCTGGGTGCTCTTGAGGAAGTAGACGTTTTTCATCATCAGCTTCCACATCGGACGGTGGGTGTTGATGGTGGTGCTTTTGAGCAACTTGACCACCAGTGCGTTGGGGTCGTTGATGCCGTCGGTGGTGAGCTCGCCGACCTGGTAGATGGTGGTGTCGCCGATGACCTGATACTGGAAGGCCACGGCCAGCACCTGGTCGTTGCTCAGCGGCTGGTTGAGCGAGATGAAGCCCAGCTGGCTGTTATAGGTGTATTCGCTGCTGTTGAGCAGGCGGGCGTTCTCGATTTTCTCGTAGTCGGTGCCGCTCTCCATGCCCATGCTCTGCATGTAGCTGGTGACGTTGCTGATGCTGCGGATGGCCTGCAGGTTGATCATGTTCAGCAGGTTGTTGCTGCTGTTGCGCGGCAGCGCCGAGTAGCCGCCGGCGATGCGGCTGTTGGAGGGGTGGTTCTCGCCGATATCGGTCAGGGCGACGATGTTGCGGTTGTTGGTGATGGCGGCACCCACGGTGGTACGCCACACCTCCATGCGGATGATGCGGATGTTGCTGTTGACCACGGGCAGCGTCGACAGGGCGCGGTTGTAGTTCTCGTAGAAGTACTGGGCTACGAAGAAGTGGCGGTTGTCCTCGTATTCGTCGGCACGTATCTCGAATTCGTGACTGCTGGCGCCACCTTTCACCTGCAGGTTCTCGGTGGAGGTCTCTTTCTGGCTCAACACGGCGTCGATGGTGAGCTTGCCGAATTTCAGCGTGGTGTGGAAGCCGAAGAGCTGCTGGCTGCCTTTGATGAGCTGGGTGTTGAGCGGGAAGGAGATGTCGCCGGCCTCGATGAGTTTGATGATGTCGTCCTCTTTGCCTTCGTAGCGCAGCTTAATCTGGTTCTCAAAGTCGAAGGTGGCCTGCGTGTTCCACTTGATGTCGAAGTTGATGAGGTCGCCGATTTTGGCGTTGAGGTTGATCTGGATGTTCTCGTCGAAGTCGAAGGTGGTGACGCTGCGCTTGGTGACATCCAGCGCGGGGTTCTCGCGGTAGTTGTTGATGACCTGGAAGGTGAGGTCGGCGCTACCGCTGGGGTTGATGCTGATTTCCGGTATGGCCATGAGCGATTCCAACTTGTCGCTGATGGCGTTGAATCCGGGTATCTTGCTCAGCAGGCCGTAGTCTTTGGTGCTGGCGTCGAGGCTGCTGTTCTTGTCGCTCCAGTACTGCTGGTTGATCTGCTCGTTGCGCCACTGCTGGTACTCCTCGAAGGTCATGATGGTGCGCGCAATGACGCGGTCGCCCAGCTTGGTGACGCGCAGGTAGCAGTTGTTGGCGGCGTCGTACTCCACGCTGGTGGTGATGTTGGACGGCATGAAGGTGCCGCCCAGCGCCCGCCGGTTGGTGTCGGCGGTCTGACCATAGGTCGCCCCCGCCGCAAAGCAGAGCAGCAGGAAAACGACTAGTATATGGAGCTTCTGTTTGATGATTTTTCTATTGTCAAATCACGAATCACAATGCCTTCAAGGCCTCTTTGATCATCTCTTCCACCGACAGGGTGGGGGAGAGGCTCTGCAGCACCTTGGTGGCGGCGGGACGCGGGAAGCCCAGCGTGGTGAGGGCGGTGAGTGCCTCCTCGCGGGCCAGGCTGCCGCTGTCGCTGCGGCTGGCGGCCGACACGCTGCCCACCTTGTCCTGCAGCTCCAGGGCGATGCGCTGTGCCGTCTTGGCACCGATGCCTTTGGCACGCTGTATCAGGCGCACGTTCTGGGTGGCGATGGCGTCGCGGAGCTCGTCGACGGTCATCGACGACAGCATGACACGTGCCGTGGCGGCACCGACGCCGTTGACGCCGATGAGCAGGCGAAACATGGCACGCTCCGCTTCGTCGCAGAAGCCGTAGAGCAGGTGCTCGTCTTCGCGGATGACTTCGTGGGCCATCAGCTTCACCTGCGGCTGTGGTGTGGCGCCGGAGATGGTGCGCTGCAGCTGGTCGTAGCTGCTGAGGGTGATCTCCATGCAGTAGCCCACACCGTTGCATTCGACAACGGCGCGGGTGGGTTCGAGGGCGGTGAGTAGGCCGTTCAGGTATTCTATCATGGGTGTAGTGTTATTTTCTTGGGTGGCGCCACCGTCAGGGGCTTGTTGTGGAAGGGTATGTTGAGACAGCGACCCTGTTTGGTTGCGCTGCTGAAGCGGTAGCCGAGGCCGGTGGCCGGTGAGCCGTCGGCCAGGCGGTAGTCGCCGTTGGCGGGGTTCACGAAGCAGGGGTCGACGTCCCAGTCGCCGCCACGCACGATGGTGTTGTCGATGTCGACGACGGCGGTGACACGGGTGTCGATGTCGAGCAGCAGCTCGCCGGCATGGCGGTTGCCGTAGATGATGCTGTTGCTGAAACGCGCCAGGGGCAGGGGATAGAGGTAGGCGAGGTTGCCGACGACGAAGTAGTTGTTGACGATGACGCTGGCGTTGTTGCGACCGCTATAGCTCCAGTAGTCGGCCAGGGTGCAGTGGTCCAGCTCGTAGTGGCCGCCATACTGCAGGGCCACCGTGGCGGTGCCGCAGTTGTGCACCAGCAGGTCGGAGGCCACGATGTAGGCCGTCTGTCCGAGGAGGCCCGCCATCGAGTGGTTGCGTATCTCGCAGTGGTCGGCAATCAGCGTGGGGTTGCCGCCCACGTTGGTGTCGGCGAGGATGCCCACGGTGCCGTTCTCGATGACGGCGTGGCGTATGACGTTGTCGTGGCTGCCGCTGCTGAGCCATACGTAGCCCCACTGGCCGGGCAGGAGGTCGTACCAGCCGTCGTGGCGCAGCGAGGTGAAGCGCACCGGCTGTTCGGCACTGCCTTCGACATGCAGCGTGGCGCTGTCGTAGACCCACAGCACGGCGTCGTTGTAGAAGTAGAGCTCGTCGCCCGCCGTCAGGCTGAGGGTGCTGTTGGCGTCGACCACGGCGTAGCCCACCACGACGTGGGGCAGGTCGTGGCGCCAGTTGGCGCAGTCGATGACGCTGTATTCGTAGCGGTTGCCGAAGTTGTCGAGGGGATAGGTGCCGTCGGCCAGCTGCAGGGTGTGCTGGGGCAGGTGATAGACGGCGTTGCGACCGCAGGCCCGCAGGGGCAGTCCGCGCTGTGTGCTGCCGCAGCGCAGCAGCAGGGTGTCGGTCTCGAGGAAGTGGGCACTGCTGCTGTTGGGGTCGATGGTGGCCTGCACGAAGATGAAGCAGCTGTCGCCGGCGGCAATTTCCACCTGGCGCGCCACCAGGGCGGTGTCGCCGTCGACGTTGACACGGAAGCAGCTGGCAGCGCCGCGCTGCAGGGTCACCTGGTCGATGCGGATGTTGTCGTCGCCCCGGTTGTAGAGCTTCAGCTGCCGCGTGGTGGTGCCGCACTGGGTGAAGACGGTGTCGAAGTCCAGTTCGCTACACGAGAACTCGATGTCTTGCAGTCCGCTCACCCACTCCTCTTCTTTGTTGCAGCTCACAAACAGTGGCAACAATAATATGATGGTCGCTATCTGACGAAGAATTTTTCTATTCACATTTTCGCTATTACACAATACAAATAACGCACAATTGTAATACTTATTTCATTATTGTACATTTTTCGTAACTTTGCATCCTCTTAAGAGAGGGTAAATTAATAAGGTTTGACAATAATTCAGTATATCATATTGCAGAACAGGACCGTGGGCTGTTTAAACGTTAAACTTTATAATGCAGGTAAAGATTTATTCAGAGAGTCCCAATGTGCGCGAGGTGCGCCGTGTGGCCGACCGGCTGCGCGAGGGTGCTGTGGCGGTGCTGCCCACCGACACGCTCTATGCTTTCGCTTGCAGCATGGAGTTCAAACGTTCGGTGGAGGACATCGCCCACCTCAAGGGTTTCAAGTTGAAACAGGCCAAGTACTCGCTGCTCTGTGCGTCGCTGAGCCAGGTGTCGGAGTATGTGCGGCCGCTCGACAAGGAGACGTTCGCGTTGCTCAAGTCGGCGCTGCCGGGGCCCTACACGTTTATCCTGGAGGCCAGCGGCAATTTGCCGCGCAACTACCAGAACGCCAACCGCACCATCGGCGTGCGGGTGCCCGACAATGCCATCCTGCAGGCCATCATCGAAGAGGTGGGCTGCCCGCTGGTGGCGACATCGGTGCGCCGCATCGACGAGGAGCTGGAAAAAGAATATTTGACTGACCCGGAGCTGATACACGAGATGTTCGGCAACCGCGTCGACCTGGTGGTCGACGGCGGCATCGGCGACGACAGCCCGTCGACGGTGGTTGACTGCTCGGGCGATGCGCCCGTCGTGCTCCGCTATGGAAAAGGAGAGATAAACTTATGAGGATAACCATTCACAACAACAACCAGAACAACCATTTCTTTATGGGCCCGTGGGGCTTTGTCACCCGTGTGATTGTCATGTCGCTGGCCGCCGTGCTGGCGGGCTACCTGCTGCCAGGCATCCGCTTCGACGGACTGATGGCGGTGGTGATAACCGCCGTGGTAATCTCACTGCTCAACAATTTCATCCGTCCCATCCTGATTGTCGTGGCATTGCCGGTGCTGCTGTTCTCGATGGGACTGTTCATGCTGGTCATCAACACGCTGATTATCCTGTTGGCCGCCAAGCTGGTGCCCAACTTCCATGTCGACGGCTTCGGCAGCGCCTTCTGGTTCAGCCTGTTGCTGACGTTCTTCAACTACCTGCTCGAGCTGCCCAACAAGGCGCTGCGACGCAACAACAGCTACCAGTCGCCCAACGACAATAACCAGGACGACGAAGGCTTCACCCCCTACGAAGAGGTGGAGTGATTGTGTTTTGTTGAACTGTTGAATTGTTTATTTGTTGAATTGTTGATTACAATTTTAGTTTATAGCTTTTAGTTTTTAGTTTTCCTATGCAACAAATATCTTCTGCCGCCGAGCTGACTCAACGGGTCGCCGAGGCCAAACGCCAAGGTCTGACCATCGGTCTGGTGCCCACCATGGGTGCCCTTCACGAGGGCCATCTTTCGCTGATACGTCGCGCGATCGACGAGAACGACCTCGTGGTGGTCAGCCTCTTCGTCAACCCCATCCAGTTCAACAACAAGGAAGACCTGGAGAAATATCCGCGCACCCTCGATGCCGACCTCGAGTTAATCTCGAATTTGGAAAGTCGAATTTTGAAAGATTCACAATCCAAACTTCAAAATTCACAATTCACAGTTGCTCGCTTTCGCACCCACCGTCGAGGAGATGTACCCCGAACCTACCGACGGCATCGTCTACGACCTGGGGCCTGTGGCCGAGGTGATGGAGGGTCCGCGGCGTCCCGGCCACTTCAACGGCGTGGCCATCGTGGTGCGTCGCCTCTTCGACCTGGCACAGCCCACACGCGCCTATTTCGGCGAGAAGGACTACCAGCAGATTGCGGTCATCAAGAGTCTGCTGCGCCTCATCAAGTACCCGATTGAGCTGGTGCCGTGTCCCATTGTCCGCGCCGACGACGGTCTGGCGCTGAGCAGCCGCAACGCACGCCTCAGTGCGGAGGCCCGCGAGATAGCGCCCGTCATCTACGACACGCTGACGCAGGCCGTCGAGATGTCCGAATACGAGGATGTGGAGGCGGTGCGTCTCTGGGTGCTCGACACCCTCTCGTCGTTCCACGAGGTCTGCCCGCAGCCCAACGGACTGCAGTTTGAGCCCGAATATTTCGACGTGGTCGACGACACCACGCTGCAACCCATCGAGCAGTGGCGCGACGCCAAGGGGTCGGTGGGCTGTATCGCCGTCTGGCTCGACGGGGTGCGCCTCATCGACATGGTACGTTTCCGCTAAACCATTCCGCCTATCGCCTCGCATCCGCTATCCCATCTGTCGCTACGCCGCAGCTATGTGTGGCTGGCGCTGCTGATGGCGGCTACCGCCATCGTGCTGTTGGTGCGGGTGCGGCGACCGTTGCCCGAACCGATGCCGGTGGGCGGCGTCACCGACAGCCTTGCCGACGGGGTGCCGGCGCGACCGTCACATCCCGCCGAATGGCGGCGACAGCGGTATCGCAGGTCGACACAGCGGCCGACGTGGGAGCGCACGGCGCCGTCGGATGCTGCGGTAGCGGCGGCACCGCAGAAGCGGCCGGTGGTGGTCGACCTCAACGAGGCCGACACGTTGACGTTGCAGATGCTGTACGGCATCGGGCCGACCTTTGCCCGTCGCATCGTGCGCTACCGTGAGCGGCTGGGCGGCTACTACAGCGTGGAGCAGCTGCGCGAGGTCTACGGCATGACCGACGACCGCTACCAGGGACTGCTGCCGCACGTGACGGTGACGACCGACAGCCTGCGCTACATCGACATCAACAAAGTCACCATCAAGGAACTGATGCGGCACCCCTACGTCGACGCCTACCAGGCGCGCGACATCATCCGCTGGCGCGACAAAGGGCATGCCTATCGCACGGTCGACGACCTGCGGCTGGTGGCGACGATGGACGACACCACGCTGGCGCGTTTGGCGCCGTATCTAATCTTCGAATAGGAACGACTCGACGGCCAGCCGATAGCCCTCCAGTCCCAGTCCGCAGACCACGCCGCGGCAGACGTCGCTCAGCAGCGAGTGACGACGGTATTCTTCGCGGGCGTAGATATTGCTGATATGCACCTCCACCACAGGGGTGGTGATGGCGGCGATGGCGTCGTGGATGGCGACGCTGGTGTGGGTGTAGCCCCCGGCGTTGAGGATGATGCCGTCGGCCGAGAAACCCACCGCCTGCAGCCGGTTGATGAGTTCCCCCTCCACATTACTCTGGTAGTAGCCGATCTCGACATCGGGATACTGCGCCCGCAGCCGCGCCAACAGAGACTCCATCGTCACCGTGCCATAGACCGCCGGCTCCCGAACCCCCGTCAAATTCAAATTCGGCCCATTGATAATCTCTATCTTCTTCATAATCTTCTTGGCGCGCCGCAAACCCGCCGCCATGCTGCAAATATACGAATTATTCTCCGCTAACACCCAATAATCCCTCCGCCGTCGGGTGTTTCCGCTTGCGACAGTAGACCTTCTTGCTTTTCCTGACGCGCGTGCGAGCATGGAACCCGTCGCCATGCAACAGCTGTTCAATCTCACGGTTTGCCCTGCGCGCCGCAAGAATCTCCAATGGAATCTTCTTATTTCTTTTA
Source organism: Bacteroidales bacterium (assembly GCA_017449975.1). Lineage (GTDB taxonomy): Bacteria > Bacteroidota > Bacteroidia > Bacteroidales > P3 > Colimorpha. The sequence goes on along the minus strand of JAFSYK010000076.1, from coordinate 29,084 downwards.
CGCGGTTTCATTAAACCTAAGCGGGGTGGTATTTGATTACATATTCTCCATTGTCCAGACAATTGGCAAAAATCATATTTCTTCATATTCCTAAATCCAACATTCGGCGAAGCCAGAGGGCGAAGATGCGGTCACTAATGCGTGTTTCTTCATTATGCAAAAGGTGTTTCTTCACTGGCCAATATCCACTCGCGGAAGAAGGGGTCTTCCATCTCGTAGTGGTCGGAATAGATGACATAGCCGTCTTTCTGCAGGCGCTTTAGGGCGCTGTAAATGGTACTGGTGCGATACTCGCCCGACTGCAGCGGCTTGCCCGTGGAGAGTCGTTTTAGTATCCATCGGTTAGTTCGGTTAAAGTTCATCCAAATGCGCTCAAAGTCCAACCCGTGAGCGGCCACAATGTGCCCAATGGCGGTCTCGAAAGGGTTCTCTATCCCCTGCTGCAAAACGCCTACTTGCCATACGTTGGCTGCCAGCTGCTGCGAGTAATAAGGGTGGCAGTTGGTGTAATTCAATATGCTGTCTGCCAATTCATTGCAACTCTCAGGAAAGATTTTTGTCAACCGTTCAGAAAGATAGCGATGAAAGTCCTCTCGCGGGAGTTTCCCCAGCCGCATCATTTGACCGAAATGATAGAAGGGTGATTTCTTGTTTTCAAAGATGTCGGTCATCATGCTCTCTTGGCTTCCCAACAGGATGTAGTTGATGTGTTTCTGGTTTTGCATAATGGAGCGCAGTTGCTTGTCGAAATTAGGCGCCAGGTCGAGTATATCCTGGAACTCGTCGAGCACTACAATGATGCGGTCTTTCTCGGTATGGGCTCGTTCAATGAGTGTCAGCACATCTTCGATGAGTACGGTGCCGTCAGCGCCAGGTTGGAACGATACATCCATGGATCCCGTCACAGGATTGGTCGACACCGTGGGAATGACACGGAAATGGGTAATCAAGTGGCGGATTCGTTCCAGGGGGTGCACCTTGAAGAACTCGCGGAGCAGTGTGGCCGATAAATCGGACACCGAGGTGACCTGCTGCAGGTTGACGGTGATGTGCTTGCGGCCGCTTTGTTTCACCGTTTTTGCTACTACGCTGCTTTTCCCAAAGCGACGAGGACTTATCAATACCAGATGGTTGGCGCTCTTCACATATTCTTTGATGTAGGCTACTTCGTCCACTCTGTCGGTGAAGTACTCTGCCTCAACAATAGTACCGAATTTAAATGGGTTTTCCATACTTCGCATTTTTTCGTTACGACTTTTTTCGTAATAACTATTTTGCAAAGGTATGATTTTTCTCCATTATGCAAAACGGAATCATGCAATTTGCTTAATCTGTTTTCCATAATTTCCTTATCTACACAATATAACTAATTAATATGCTTTAAGTTGTTTTTAACTCTTAGTGAAAAGGCTCAATCATCCTATTCTTTTCATTTAAAACAGGTTTCCATATTACGCATTTTTTCGTTACGACTTTTTTCGTAATGGCTCAAATGCGCATGCTTGGCTATGATTACAAGGGAATGGCTGCCTAAACATATTGAATTTTATACTGCTTTTGCAAAATTTCGTACAGAAAAACGACAAAAACTCGGTTTTCTGTACGGAATTTTATATATTTGCAATGCGGATAAGTTTTATTAATATGGTGAAAGAGGCTTTGTATCAAGTTGGTAACATTCCTTTCCTTCCCTCTGTGCTGGCGACTTTGTACCCTGAAACACGACAAATCAACGACAAGGCACGGCGGCTGGAGCAGGAGGGGCGCATTGTCCGATTGAAGCGCGGTCTTTATGTGCGCAGCGCGGAGGATGGCGCAACGGTGTTGCCGGCCCTTGTGGCCAATCACCTATACGGTCCTTCGTATGTCAGTATGCTGACGGCGCTGCGGTTTTATGGACTCATCCCTGAACGAGTGTACGAGACCCAGTCGATGACCATCAAGCACAGCCGCAGTTTCGATACGCCGCTCGGCAGGTTCTCTTATCAGTCGTGTTCCGTCGATTATTTCCCTATCGGTATCCGTCAGATGCAGGAGGACAACGACAGTTACCTTATTGCCAGTCCCGAAAAGGCTTTGTGCGACTTGCTGTTGAAGACATCCGGTGTGAATACGCCCAATGCCAAAAGTTTGAGGAATTATCTTGAGTCGGACTTGCGTTTCGATATGGACGCCCTGCGGGATTTCGACACGGAACTGTTGGAGCAGTGCCGTCGGACCGCATCGGTAAAGAGCGAGATGATTTCCTATCTCATCCAGCTGGCGGCTGGCGATGCCCCAAAGGGTGATTCCTGACACAAAAAATCGATATGAGCATGGACATTTTTGAACAGATGCTGTCTCGTTACCCGATGGACACGGCCGACGCCCGTCGTAACGCCACCTACGAGGTGATGCAGCAGGTGGTGCTATGCGGACTCTACCGAGGTGGTTTCTTCAGCGAGGCAGCTTTCTATGGCGGCACCTGCCTGCGGATATTCCACGGGCTGGAGCGCTATTCGGAGGACATGGATTTCACGCTGTTGCGGAAGGATGAGAACTTCACGCTGGAAAAATATTTCCCTGCCATCGTCGACGAGTGCAGGCTGTTGGGGCGCGAGGTGGAGATTACCCGCAAGGACAAACAGCATTTCGGCAAGGTGGAGTCGGCTTTTCTAAAGGATAACACCGATGTGTACAACCTCTCGTTCCGCACAGAGAAGAGTGTGAAAATCAAGATTGAGGTTGACACCCTGCCACCCCTGCAGTTCGATACCGAGGAAAGGCTGTTGCTGCAGCCATTTTCGTTTATGACGCGCTGCGTGACCCTGTCGAACCTTTTTGCGGGCAAGATGCATGCGCTGGCGTTCCGCCAGTGGAAGCATCGTGTCAAAGGGCGCGACTGGTACGATTTCGAGTGGTATGTACGCAATGGCGTGCCGCTGAATTTCGACCATCTAAAGGTCCGAATCAAGGAGTTCAACGGAATGGAGCTGGATAAGGCTCAGTTTGTTGAACTGCTTAAAGAAAGATTAACCCAGGCGGACATCAACCAAGTGAAAGCCGACGTGCGACCTTTCGTCAAGAACCCGCACGACTTGGACATCTGGAGCAACGATTACTTCATTCAACTCGCCAATATGATGCGCTACGAGTAGTACTCCGGTGACAGGTTCTTACACCCTCCTTCGCCCTGTACCGCTCGTAGGCGGTGGGGAGGAGGTAGTGCTGCAGGAGGGGGTAGGCTTGGGGGGCGGTGAGGGTGCAGTCCTCTGCTGGCTGTTGGATGCTGGTTTCTGCCTTGGCGACGGGCGATTGGTACAGGTCCATACGGTCGCAGACCAGGGCGAGGTGTTGGCCGGTGGGGGTGTGGGCGTAGCGCTTCCAGATTTTACTGTAGTGGCCGATGCGGGCGTAGGCCCGGGCTTTGGCATCGTCGGAGCGGAGGGTGGCGAAGGCTTTCTTCCGCAGCTGCTTGACTACCGATTGGGCTTTTTCGGCATAGACCGTTTCGTCGATGTCGGTCAGGTTCGCTCCTGTCCAGCCTTTCTGATAGGAGGTGGTCATCCAGCACATGTTGAAACTGTTATCCAGTCCGATGGTGTATTCCAGCATGGCCAGGCCGCGACGGTCGGCATCGCTGTCGTGGAGCATGACGCGTTGCAGCGAATCCATCTTTTGGGCAAAACGCAGCTTGTAATGGGTGGTGTCGTGGTTGGCGACACTGTGGTCTATGCTGAAGGGGTCGATGTCAAACCACACGTTCATGCGCTGCTGGTAACTGGGTGAGACCCGACGCAGGTGTTTGACGGCGGCAGCGTACTTCCGTTCACGCAGATAGTGCGTGCCGACGATGTCCTGCCAGTAGTCGCCGTTGGTGTAGCTGCGGGTGTTGAACCAGCGGTCTGTCCGGTCTAATGGATGCTCCAGTCGCCGGCAGTATTCGGCCAGTGCTCCGGCACTCATCCTGTCGGCCACCGCAAAAAGCCCGTTGCTGTAGTCGTGGCAGTTGCATCGCACTGCGTCAAAATAGTAGTGATGACCATCTAGCGCGAGTGTGTCGGACAGGGAGCTGATCCACTGGCCATGGTACTTTTGGTCGTTGCCGGTGTACCAGACACGATAGATGCTGTCGTTGGTGTAGCGTACTTTTTCCAATGTGCTGTTGCGGCTAAAAATCATAATATGATTGTCGGCCACGTTGGCCATCTGCAGCGCACGCACGTCGCGGCCCGCGGCAGCCAAGCGCCAGACCAGCCCCACGCTGTCCTCCAGCATAACGCGTCGCAAGGCGGCATAAAAGTATAGCTTGTTGAGGACATTGGTTGTACCCCAGCTGGCGACATGGCTGATGTTCTGACGGATATCGTCGGGCAGTTGGCGCCATTCGCGCAACGCCTCGCTGTCCATCCATTTCACCTCGCCGATGGCATATTGCTCAAATGCGTCGTCGATGGACGCGCTACGGGCACGGAGGTAGAAGGTGAGCACCCGAACGGATTGCCGCAGAAAGGCATCGCCGCCTCCCTGCTCAGCACCCCGCAGCATGGCCAGCGCCCTGTCGGGATGGCCCTCGTAATCGTGTGTGCAGGCCGCCACATAGCGCCACATGGCCTTGTTGCGCACTTTGGGATTGGCCAACGCCTCACGCGCCACCGCCAACATGGGTTTCGTTTCGTCCTCATTGAAGCGGTACGCAGAAGCCAAATCACGGTCGAGGTCGGTCAGGTATTCCTGCAGCAGGATTGCAATGTTGTATGAGTTGGGACAGATGCGCAGCATTGCCCGCAAACGTTCCGACAGCGAGGCGTTGAAGGGTATCTTGTCAATCTCTTTGAGGGTGCTCCGATAGAGGGCGTAGGCCTCGTCGTCGCGCCCCATGTCACTGAGGCTGCGACTCACATACTCCATGACCTCGTCGTAGAAGATGTCTTTCTTCAGCCGTTGCTTGCACTGGTCCCACAGCGCGACGTTGGCGCTGTCCTCGCCCAGCGCCCACAGGCATTTGCTGGTGAGCAGGGTGTAGCGGTCGGCATACTTGGGGGAGGGCTTGTAACGCTGCAACGCTTTGTACATCGTTCGCAGCTGGCGCACCTCGTCTGTCTCGACGTGGCTGTTGTAGTACCACGGCGAACGCTGTGCGTTGCGGATGCTTTCGTACAGCTTCGACCAATAGAGGATGCGGATGCCTTCCTTGTCGGGGTGTGACCCTTGCAGTCTTTTGACAAAACCGTTGCCAAAGAACGCCTTGTTGTGCCTGTCGGCGTCGATCTGCTGCGCCAGTACATATTTCTTGTACAACGTCTCCCAGTCGGCCAGCGAGCCTTGATAGATGGCATTTCGGATGGCGGCGGTGTCGCGGCAGCCCGTCTGCTTGCCCCACAGCAGGATGTTGCGGGTTGCGAAGCTCATTTCCGCCGGATCCTCCGGGGCTTGCCAAAGCGGTGGCAGAATGCGGTAGATGCGGTTGTCGGCAGCACTGAAATAGGCCGGTCCGCAGGCGAACGTTGGAAAGGTAAAAACTAAAAAGTAGAAACTAAGAGTTATAATGTGCCTAACGGTTGTAGAAAGCTTCGATCTCTTCATAACTGTAACGGGAAAGGTTTAACGAATCAAGGTGATAGAGGATAGTGGTGTGGGGATTGTCGAGGACGGGCAGGGCGCGCTGGGTGCGGCGTATCTCGCCCGGTTCGCCCCATTCTTCGCGGATGGTGACGTCGCGTTTTTGCTGCGACCGCAGGTTGTCGGACAACTGTCGCGAGTTGATCAGCCGCTGGAATTTGCCCTGCTTGTCGAACTCCACACCCCAGCCATAGACGGGGTAGGCAACATCGGTGCGGGGCAACGAATCAAGGATATACTGTTTCAGATAAGGCTCCACGTCGTCGAAGTCGAGGATGGAGTTTCGGGTGTCTGGCGCCTGCAGCCGACCGGTGTTGTAGCACATCAGCAGGCTGCGGTCGAAGGGGATGGAGTCGGCGTCGCCCCAGCGGTCCACACGCGGCCATGCCACCTCGTGGAGCTGGTGCAGACGCAGCGTGCCGCTGAGGCAGATGTTCCGTTTGTGCAGCAGCTCTTTCACCTTGTGGACAAACGAGAACCAGGCCGTTTCGGTCTGGTCGGTCCAGTCGCAGTCCAGCTGCACCTCGCGCACTGTGCCGTCGTAGTGTTCGGCCATCATGTCGTCGATGCGTTTCACCAGCAGACGGGCATAGAGCGGGGCGGACTCGCTCCAGTCCCATTCGTCGTACTCCAGCGCCCGGATGGCGTCGACGGTGATATAGACCACCGGCACCACGTCCATGTCGGCCGGCAACTTCTGTTTGAATATCGTGGTGGCCTCGGGCACCATCTTCCAGTCGGGCTCGTTGGCCGCCTCGCCTGTCACCACGTCGAACAGTTTGACATACAGGCGACCCACGCGGTGCTCTTTCATCCACTCTTTCTCCCACTCGGTGGGGTCGTAGGTCGTTTTCCAGTGATACACGCCGCGCTGGGCGGAGGGCAGTCCCTTGTCGTGGCTGCAAGAAACCAGCAATTCGGCGGCAGCCAATAGCAGATAGGTGAATCGTTTCATGCCGCAAAGGTACGTAGAACAAAACGCCCGCCGAAGCGTTTCGACGGGCGTTGTATGAAGTGTAGTCTTTGGTGTATGAAATGGGGTCTCGGGTGCGATTTGGTAACCCGATTGCGCCGCTGAAGGGGTCCGCTACTGTTTGCGGAAGACGATATGGTTCATGTATTTCGCGTTGCGGGCCCAGGCGGAGCCGAAACGGATGAAGCTGCCGTCGGCAGTGCGGCACCAGCCGTCGGCGGTGCCACCCACTAGGAAGAGGGCTTCGCTCACGCCGAGTTTGACCAGCGTGGCGCTGAAGTCGTTCATCAGCACCCGGTCGGTGCATCCGATGATGCAGACCTTGCCGTCCAGCAGACAGAGCGCGCGACGGAACGAGGCGTTCTCGGGACGGTTCTCGACAGGTGTGCCGGCGTCGACCGACGGGTACTGGCGGAAGAAATAGCCGCCCTGCTCGGTGGCCTGCTCGAAGAGCGGCGAGTTGTCGGCCATGCCGAGGGTGATGCGTCCGTCGAGGATGGCGCAGTAGCCTTTCTTGGAGAGCCCCCATGACAGCGGTTCGCCGGCCAGGACAAAGGCGCCGACAATCTTGCCGTTGTCGCGCCGCAGGTCGGCGGCCATGGCGGCCAGGATGATGTCGCTGTCGGCGGTGTCGATGCGGCCCACATGCAGCTCGGGCACGGCATTGTAGGGGGTGTAAATCTGCAGATGGATGGTGTCGATGAGCGTGTCGGTGACAAGGGTGCAGGAGGGCAGCTGGGCGTCGGTGTTTTCAAGCCAGATGTCGGACGGGGTGCCGTCGGCCTGTTGCGTGGCGGCGTTGCCGGACGGTTTGGGTGACGGTGCGTTTGCTGCTTTCGGCTGCAGTACGACAACAGCCACCGCCACGACAGCGATGCCTGCCAGCAGCCACACCCACCAGGGCAGCCGCTTGCGGTCGCCGCCGCCGTCGCCGATGACGCGGATTTCGTTGTCGTCTATTTCGTTCATCTTGTTCATTGCAATCCTTTTTCGATTAACTCCTTGAGCTGCTTCAGTGCTTCGCGCGACGCGGTGAGGCTGTGGCTGGTGGCATGTCCGTCGGACAGCACCAGCTGCTGCTTGGTGAGGTTGATATAGCTGATGAAGTTGCGGTTGATGATGAGGCTCTTGCCGATGCGGATGAAGTCGGCGCCGCTGCGGTCCAGCTGTATGGCCAGCAGGCGCTCCACCTGGCCGAGCTGCATGGTCACCACCCGCGACTCGCCGTAGGTGAAGACAAACGACGAGTAGTTGCCGTCGGAGGAGATGAAGACAATGCTCTCCGATGCCACGCGCAGCAGGTCGACGTTTGTTGATATGACCAGGTACTCCCTCATGTTTTGTCTGGCGGACGGGTGGGTCCACACACGACATATAACGCCGTTTGCGTGGCTTTATTGTCTGTTGGTTGCACAATTTGAACGAATAAAAAGGGGGAGCATTTTTAGGTTTTTTTCGCATTTTTTTGTACATTTGCACCTTATTAACCAATCAAAAGACCATATGGAGTTACAAGAACCGTGTCGATTATTTGACCTTTTGGAGTGGCGTAAAGCTTTGCATCCCGAGCGTCCCGTGTTCCAGTTCAAGGAGAACGGACAGTGGGTGAGTCACTATATTGACGAGTATATTGAAAAGTCGAACCTCATCAGCTACGCCCTGCTGCACCTCGGTGTGAAGAAGGGCGAGAATGTCGGCCTCATCAGTGCCGGCCGGCCCGAGTGGAACTATGTGGATTTCGGCGTGCAGCAGACGGGTGCCGTGTTGCTGCCTATCTATCCGACCATCAGCGAGGAGGACTACCAGTATATCCTCAACGACGCCCAGGTGCGTCTGCTGGTGGTGGAGACCCCCACGCTGTATAAGAAAATCAGCAATATCCGCGAGAAGCTGCCCCATCTGGAAAATTTATGCACCATCGTCCCCATGGAGGAGGTGAAGTCGATGGACGATATCTATGAGCTGGGTCGCCGCTATCTGGCCGAGCATCCCGACGCTCCCGCCAAGCTGCAGGAAATCAAGGATGCGCTGACCATCGACGATGTCTGCACCATGATCTACACCAGCGGCACCACGGGTGTGCCCAAGGGTGCCATGCTGACCCACCGCGGCCTGATTATGAATGTGCAGGAAATCAAGGAAAGCCCCGGAAAGACCTGGACCAAGGCCCTCAGCTGGCTGCCCATGTGCCACATCTACGAGCGCATGATGGGCTACCTCTACCAGTGGCTCTGCTTCACCGTGGCCTATGCCGAGAGCATCGCCAAGGTGGGCGACAACTGCAAGGAGATCAGCCCCAATATGATGGCCTGCGTGCCGCGCTTCATCGAGAAGGTCTACGACAAAATCTTCCGCAAGGGCGAGAAGATGAGTGGCGTGGGCAAGAAGATTTTCGACTGGGCCATCGACCTGGCGTTCCAGTACGATCTCGACGAGTCGAAGCTCAGCGCTTGGTACAAGATTCAGAAAAAGATTGCCGACAAGTTGGTCTATAAAGAGATTCGCGAGAGCATGGGTGGCGAGCTCTATATGCTCGTCAGCGGTGGCGCCACCATCCAGCCGCGCCTCACCCGTTTCTTTTCCTGCGTGGGTCTCGACCTCTACGAGGGCTACGGCCTCACCGAGTGTTCGCCGCTCATCGCCGTGACCAACAGCAACAAGAAGGGTCGCCGCATCGGCTCCGTGGGCTTCGCCATGCGTTCCATCGAGGTGCGCATCGACAAAGAGACCAACGAGATTCAGTGTCGTGGCGGCAACGTGATGAAGGGCTACTACAACCAGCCCGAACTCACCGCCGAGGCCATCGACGCCGAGGGTTGGTTCCACACGGGCGACACTGGCTATTTCGACCCCGAAGGCTACCTCTTCATCACCGGCCGCACCAAGAGCATGTTCAAGACCTCGATGGGCAAATACATCAATCCCGAAGTCATCGAGGAGAAGATGAAGCAGTCGCCGTTTATCCTCGACATGATGGTGGTGGGCGCCGACCAGAAGTTCGCTGCCGCCGTCATCGCGCCCGATTTCGACATGCTGGGCGACTGGTATCTGCGCCATTCCACGTCTGCTCCCGCTCCGGCGGACAAGGCTGCGAAGGGCAAGAAGTCCAAAAAGTCGAAGGGCGGCAAGGCCAAGGCCGAGCGGAAGCTGGACAAGACCCGCGAGGAGCTGATTGCCGACAAGATGGTCATAGCCCGCTACCAGAGGGTTATGGATAAATACAATGCCGAGCTGGGCGAGACCGAGCGCATACGCAAGTTTGTCCTCGTCGCCGACACCTGGAGCGAGGCCAACAAGTTCCTCACCCCCACGCAGAAACTCATCCGCCGCAACGTCGCCGCTTTCTACAACGACCAGATCGAGGCCCTTTTTAAATAAAGTAAAAAGTAAAAGCTAAAAACTAAAACCAATTAGACTAATTGGTCTAATTAGTCCAATAAGACACATTCCCACACTAACACGTTCTTTTCCATGGATAACCCTATTCTTCAATCTCTCCGTGAGCGGCGCAGCGTGCGCGCCTACCGTCCCGATCAGATCCGCGACGATGAGTTGCAGGCCGTCCTCGAGGCCGGCACCTACGCCCCGACGGCCCGTGGCGTGCAGGACCCCTGGATTGTGGCTGTGCAGAACCCCGACATGGTGGCGCAGCTGGTACGCATGAATGCTGCGGTGATGGGCACCAATGACAACCCCTACTATGGCGCGCCGACCATCGTGCTGGTCTTCACGTCGCGTCCGGACAAGTGGCCCCACGGCGTCTGCGACGGTTCGCTGGTGCTGGGCAATATGATGAATGCCGCCCACGCCATCGGTCTGGCCTCCTGCTGGATCAACCGTGAGCGTGAGATGTTCGACACCGACGAGGGTCGCGACCTCATGCGTCGCCTCGGCCTGCCCGACGGACTGATGGGCATCGGCGCCTTGGCGCTGGGCTACGCGGCACAGCCGCTGGCCGCTCCCAAGCCGCGCAAGGAGAACTACTACCGCATTGTGAAGTAGTCGCAAGACCTTCTTGATAAAAAAGCTGATGGAATTTCCATCAGCTTTTTCTTTTTCTTCGTATTTTTGCCTTGTAATTAACCAAGTATGCACAACGTCACGGTTGTACTGCTACTCCTAACCAAAAATTATCCTACCGAATAGAGACATAAATAGATAAATATTTAAAAGCGTCTTTTGCTTTTCTTTGTACGTGGAAATCGCCAAATTTCAATTGCATTACAAAAGAAAAGGAAAGCGTTCACGGATATCCGTGAGCTTTCTTGGTGTAATGCGGGTTTTGGCGAACCTCCACGTCGACAAGAAAGTCTCACGGATAATTTTTTTTCTGGGCAGCAGCGGCGCAACGAAAGCAGTCCCACCCCATGAGTGTCTCCCGAATCCTCCTCCCCCTTGTAGCGCTTGCGCTGTTGGCGGTCTCCTGTTCCAAAACCGACGACGTGGACAGCAACGCGGGAAGCGCCGCGCAGGCCACCTCGGACACGGTACCTTCCTACGAAGTCGAGGAGTGGGAGTGGTGACAGACTATCGTTTTGCCTACCTTTATAGTATGGCAAAACAGGAGAATGTTACACCCCGTTGTAAAATTTTTTTCGGTCAGTCGGCGGCTATTTTTCGCCCTGCGGGTCGGAGGGGTCGTCCTCGTCCGCCGTCACCGGTGAAAAGGGACACTTTTTTCCGATGCACTGGGCGTTGATCTGGCTGCGGGAGCAGCGCACCTCGGGTTTCTCCATCTCCACGCCGAGGTGCGTCTTGACGAAGTCGACGGCTGCCAGCACCGAGAGGTAGGAGTCGCGCTTGCAGCAGCGCGGTCCTCCGTTCTCCGCCACCTGTTCCAGTGCGCGGGCGGTCATCAGGTTGCACAAGCGCCAGGTGTCGGTCGAGAAGGGCGTGTTGCGGGTGACGACAGACATAAAGATGCCCGTACTGATGGCGGCGCCGCAGGCGCCCATATATCCGCAGGCGCCGCCCGGCACCTGCTGTCCGCGTTCCTTCACTTCGGCCAGCGCCGCCACCATATCCAGCTTGGCGCTGTCGGGCAGGCAGTTGTTGTAGGCCGTCAGCAGTGCTGCGCCCACCAACACATGGTGTTCGGGTCCGTGCATGCGGCAGGAGGGCTGCGACATCAGCTTCTCCAGCACCGCTATGGGGTTGCGCGACGTGTCCGTCAGGCAGATGGTGGTGAGGGCGTCGTTCTCTTCGGTGGCTGGCGCAGCCGGTTGTTTATCTCCGCAGGAGACGAAAGTAATCGTCATCACGGCCAGGAGCAGTGCTTGCAATATTCTTTTCATCGGTAAAGGTTTTTGGTGGTGGGTATCGTCGTTGCTCAAAGGTCCGACGGATGGGTTATCATTCTACAGATGGCTTCCAGATAGTGCCGGTCAACGCTGTCGAAGGTCGCCAGCTCCTTGCTGTCGATGTCGAGCACAGCCCGCACCTCGCCGTCGGGGGAGATGAGGGGGACAACAATCTCTGACCGCGACAGACTGCTGCAGGCGATATGTCCGGGGAACGCTTCGACGTCGGGAACGACGATTGTCTCGCGTTGCTTCCATGCGGTGCCGCAGACGCCGCGGCCATAGGCGATGTGCATGCAGGCTAGCGGTCCCTGGAACGGCCCCAGCAGCAGTTCGCCGTCCTTCACGCGGTAGAAACCCGTCCATAAGAACCCCATCGTCTCATGGATGAGGGCGCAGACGTTGGCCATCACCGCTATCTCGTCGGTCTCGCCCGCAATGAGCGCACCGATCTGCTGCGTCAGCAGCTGGTATTTCTCTTCTTTGCTATTCATTGTATGATGTTGTTGGTTGGGCTGCGGTTGTGGGGAGCGCCTTCCGTCCCGCCTCCGTCATCAGTCCGCGGCGCTCCAGATCGTGGCAGCGGGCGATGTTGAGGTCGGTCCAGTGACTCTTCTTGCGCCGTGGCGAGATGCGCTGGGCCAGTCGCCCGTCGGGCATCTTCTTGACGGTCGAGTCAATCCAGCCGAAACAGAGCGCCTCCTCCACCACCTCCAGGTAGGGTAGGGCAGAGGGGATGGGCACCTTGCTGCGATACGAAGCCACCCAGCACTCGCGCGCCGAAGCATGGTTCTCCGCCAGCCACCGCCGCAACGCCGCCCGGTCCTCAAAAGTCATCATCTCTGTCATCGGCAATTTTTTTTAGGAATTCGTCCCCTTGCTGTGTATCTGCGACATACAGCGGTGCCGCAGCTCCGGTGTCATCGTGTCGGTCATATCTTTGTTATTTCTTCTGCCATAATATTGAGTGCAACGCAATTCTCGCGGCTGATATGCCGTTTGTTGGCATCATACGCCCATGGGCTGAGGATGAGCACACGTCCTGCTGCACAAGCGTCAAAAAGGCGATTCGTTGGCTTGTAATATTCGCGAAATCCGTTGTCTGTAAGGAGGATAAACGGCAGTCGCTCTCTCAACAGCACCTCCATCACCTGTTTTTCTTGTGGTGAGATGAAAGGGGAAACCATCACCGACCCTTGGCGCGCTGCCAGCACACAGCCATTCATGTAATCGCGCAGCGGAGCGTTGTCGCCCTGTTCGGCTGCTTGTACCATCGCTCGCCGCACATGTACGGTCTCGAATCGCTCGGCCATCAGTAGTGTAGCATTCCCCACGCCGTCGTAGCTACGTTCCGCAACCTCGATTCCCCGCTGCACGCGGAAGAAGCCCGGTTTTTGGCGTTTGGTGGCCAGCCGTTGAGGGTTCATCTGCACATACCGCATCATCGTGTCCAATTGCCCTCGTCGTGACAGCGAGCGAATGAACGGGCGTTCGGTGAAAACAGGGAATGGATAGGTGGCTTCCGTTCCGCTGCCTGTTGTCCCTGTCTCTTTGTCCAGTGGTCCCGAATTTAATTCGGGATTAATCGACAAAGTGTGTGATCGTCCATGCTTCTTCACCCCCTGCCAATATCCGCGAATCACACTGCGGATACTGGTATCCATAACCCGTGTTACATGAATAATGGCATGCAGATGATCTGGCATAAGGCAAAATTGGAGAATGCGAATAGAAGGATAGTGCTTGCACATCACGTAGAGTTCTTCTACAATTGCTTCCCCCAATGCAGTCCGGATCACATGTGCTTGTGTTGGGTCGTTCTGCGGAATCGCCAGAGTGCCCAGCAAGGGCTCACGAGATGGCACCGTCAGCGTGACATGATATATCCCGACTCCCTTCCAAGCCGTCCCCGGCTCTTGCCATTGCCATTTCTCTTGCACCGACATGGTACTATTATACTGATTCTTTTCTAATTAACGAGAAGAAACAAATTATATTGCCAAAGATATCCACCCGTCAGAAAACTCTCTATTTCCCACTCCTTTGTCCATTATCCCCAAATTCAATTCGATCATTATCCCAAGCCTTTCCCACCCCTTTGTCCATTATCCCCGAATTCAATCTTTTCCCAAACCTTTCCCACTCCTTTGTCCATTAGGCCCCAAATTCAATTCGATCATTATCCCAAGCTTTTCCCACCCCTTTGTCCATTATCCCCGAATTCAATTCGGGTCCATAAATAATGAAAAAAAGAATCAAACCTTGCAGTATCGGGTCAGTCAAATTTCCTCTAATCCAATTGACTTTAAATAGTTATATGTACAATCATAGAATTCTGGACTTCGTGTTTTGTCAATCTGGCTTCCTTCAGGAACAACAATAACCATTCCAGTGCGGGCTCGTGTGAGCAGAACGCGATACGCATTCTTCATATAGACACGTTTTAGTTTCTGGTGGCTTTTATCAACCGCACTCCAATATCTATCATTAAATTCAAAGTAGTCCCATTCATTTTTCTTCTCATTATATCTCAGATCTGCATCCCATAATATGGCAGCCAAATCAAGTTCGAGGCCTTGAACAAAAAATTCATTAAGAGCTATTTCAAGAAAATCTGATGAGACGACTGTATCCTCTGAATCAAGGAACCAATTTGGAACTTTGTCTTTATATTGACTTTCCTTCTTAATTTCATAGCCCAAGGGTCTCATACGAGCAGCTTTTGAAGACATAAGCATACCAATACGTATTTCTTCATCATTTTTGCCGTCAACATATCCTTTATCCAGGATTTCGCGCTTTCGTTCTCTCAATTTAGATTTTGCTATTTCAATATCTCTTGTGATATAAATCTGATATTTTCCTTTGATTTCGTCATGATAGAGTTGTTTGCATTTTTCAGCATTGCAATTCAGAAGTTCTTCAACAAAATCAGAAACTTTTTCAGTTCTGTTCGAACGCTGGCATGCTGTTAAATGCAACTTCTTGCTAATGGTAAGCCTTTTTTCCCCTTCAAAAAATGTTCTGTATTCTTCTATGGTCTTTATAGAGCTACCGTTGCTATTATAGACATCGCCCATGAGCTCATCAGACATATAAATGTGCCAATTTTTTAATTCAGGTGTCTCTTCTAGGGTTCGTAACCATTCACATATACCAGCCTCTCCAGTATGTATTTCCTGCCCTCCGCCAACAAGACAAACAAAAACACCCCAGTCGCATTGATTCATATCCCATAGCAAAAGTCCAGGCTCAGAGAACGGGAACAGTTCTTCTTGCCAGTATTTCTTACCGCTCTGCCCTGGTCGTATCATCTTTTCCTTATTCCAAGCACGTTGGGCTTCGTCAAATATCAATACATGTTGGCTACTTAATTCTGCATCGTCTTTTAAAGAAACAGATCCTTTGCCCACATGATAGTCTAGTCTTTTTTCAAATATTTCTTTCTTATAACCATAAGCACCTCGGATGATTGATTCAACAGATATCTCATTAGTGGCGTTCTTCAATTGTTTTTTATACCTTTGGAGGTCCCGCTTTAAAGCCGCTGTTAATACGGCAACCAATGGGCCATTACCAGATAACATGCTTGCGCCGACATTTTGCAAGGCTACAGAAACATTCAGCCCTACCAATGTTTTTCCTGCCCCTGGAACACCTGTTACGAAACAAATGGATTTGCCATGGCCACCATTCCTTTGTTTGGTTTCTTCCACTACGGTGTTTACTATATAGTCTTCTGCGAGCAGTCGTGTTTCTTTCTCTGCCTCACCCTTTGTAAAGCCAACAACATTGTTAGATCGCCAAACATTACGTGCAGCGTCAATGATAGTTGGGCTGGCTTTGAATATGCCTGTTTCCCACTTATCTTCCCATGTTGAATCTCCGTCAAATCCAGTTTCTGTTAAGACCGTATCTAGAACAGTTTTTAAATTGGCAGAATTACAAGTTATGATTTCATACACCATGTCGGCATCCGACCTTTTTAGTTCAAATTGTTTGTCAGGTGCGTCTGTGGAAACAAGAATAGGCACAATCCATTTGTCATTACTTCTACTGTGAAAGAATTTCAAACGTAGAGCATATCCTTTTGTTTGACGTTTAGCAAGATCGTTTTCGCCAGTGGAATTTGCCTTATATTCAATCACAAATATGATCCCTCCTAATAGCAGAACTACATCAATAGTTTTCGGCAGGCTGGGAATACTATATTCAAAAATAATTCTACCTCTTTTACCGTCGATATCCTTTAAAATAGATTGAAGGTCGTCATATTCTTTCTCCCATGCCACTTTCTGATTACTAACCAGGTTTGAATGGTGACCTAGATGTTTTTTTGTCAACCTTCCTAGAAAGTCCTCTAAAGACAATGAAAGAAATTCACCTATTGAAAATGAGGAATTAATGTCTTGCATGGATAATAGAATACAGATGAAAAGCTATAATTAAATCCTTGTTCTTGTGGGCATAAAAAAAGCCCTTTTTACGTTTTACGAAAAAAGGGCGTGGGGAAGATTGGAATACCAGGGCTTAGGACTGCCCACGTCAAACTACAACCTACTGTCCACGCCCATAATTGAGCGTAAACATCCGTTGTCTTATCTGTGCTGACGTGTTCCCGAGGTCCTAATTCTGGTATTTCAGCCTAATCAAGGATGTATTGACTCTATTCTCTTTCTGTTATTAATATTTGGTTTTCAGTTGCTTTAGGGAATCCATTCTTTATGGAAGTGTCGGTAAAATTACGAAAAACATCCCAAATGACAAAATGAAAGGGTGTGGTGGGCGATTGCGTATTATGGATTCGGTGGGGATTCCATTGTTATCGACCATTTTATCGTCCAATGTTGGATTTATCGACCATTTTCTGTTTCAAATCCAGTTTATCGACCATTTTTGTCTTTTTGGTTTCTTATTCGGTCGATGGAGGATTGTGGGTGTCAATGGGGGAAATGGGTTATCCTGTTTTGGGGAGTGTCGGAGTTGTTGAGTACCTCCAAAAACAAATCCCCGCCTTCGGCATTGCCGAAGGCGGGGATGATGGGGGTCTTTCGACTTGGAGCGACAGACGGGGTTCGAACCCGCGACCTGCGGCTTGGGAAGCCGCCGCTCTGCCAACTGAGCTACTGTCGCATTCGCTGTTTGCAGGTGCAAAGATATGAAAAAATAATTGTACATTTGCAAATTATTTTAACTGCCTTGAAAACAGTCTTTCAACGGCTCTCAGCCCACTCGGGAGACTGCCAAAATGCATTCATATACGCTCTTAATACAATGAACAACACTAATCTGAAAAAGGAAATCTATTCCTACCTGCTGCTCATTCTCGGCAGCGCCCTGTTCGCCATCGGCGACGTGATGTTTGTGAACCCCTACCACTTGGCGCCCGGCGGCGTCTACGGTCTGGCCAACGTCTTCAACGCCCTCTGGGGTTGGAAAATCTCGCTGGCGGGCATCTGTATGGACATCCCGCTGCTGATTATCGGCACCATCATCCTGGGCCCCAAATTCGGTGTGAAGACCATTATCTCGGTCATCCTGATTCCTGTGTTCACCTATCTGTTGGAAATCACATGGGGCTACGACCCGGTCATCTATGACTACAACCGCGGCTTCTTCGAGGCCAACCCCGACGTGGACTTCTACATCAACGAGGGCGGCTACCTGAAGGGCTTCATCCCCGATTTTTTCCTCAACACCGTCGTCGCCGGTCTTATCTACGGTGTCGCCATCGGCGTCATCTTCCGTGCCGGCGCCACCAGCGGCGGCTCGGACATCATCTCCATGGTGATCCACAAATACACGAAGATCAGCCTCGGCACCCTGGTGCTGATTGTCGACAGCCTCATCTCGCTGACCACCCTCATCGCCTTCGACGACATCCGTCTGCCGATCTACTCCATCATCCTCATCTTCATCGAGAGCAAGATCATCGACCTCGTGGTTGACGGCATGAAGAGCTACAAGACCATGTTCATCGTCACCGACGAGCTGGAGGCGGTGCGAAGCTATATCCTCAACGACCTGGAGCGCGGCGGCACCCTGCTGATGGGCACCGGCCTCTATCAGGGCAACGAGCGCAAGATGGTCTACGTGACCCTCGACCGCACCGATATGGTGAAGCTGAAAAGCAACCTGCACCGCATCGACCCCAACGCTTTCGTGAACATCATGGACAGCTCCGAAATCCTGGGTCTGGGCTTCAAATCCCTGCCGAAGGAATAGCGGTTAGCGGCTAGCTTTTTCTAGGCAATCCTAGGTTTTCCTAGGCAATCCTAGGTTTTCCTAGGCAATCCTAGGTCATCCTAGCAATAATTCTCAACTCTCAACTCTCAATTCTCAATTCCCCCATGAACCTCCTGCAGCTTTGCATCAAGCCTCCTTATCCTCCGGTTGACGGGGGCACGCTGGCTATGCACAGCATCACGCAGGGGTTGCTCGACGCCGGCCATCGGGTGAAGGTGCTGGCGGTGTGCAGCGACAAGCACCCCGTGCTCCACGACCAGATGACCGACGCCTACCGGCAGCAGACGCAGTTCGAGGCCGTGCATATCGACCTCCGTCCCCACCTGCTGCCCGCCCTCTACGCCATGCTGAGCGGCGAGTCGTATCACGTGCGCCGTTACCGCAGCGCTGCCTTCGCCGACAAGCTGCGCGAGGTGCTGCAGACCGCCCGCTACGACGTGGTGCTGGTGGAGGGGCTGTTTCTGACGCCCTACATACCCATGATACGGCAGCACAGCCACGCCCAGGTGGTGCTGCGTGCCCACAATGTGGAGCACCGCATCTGGGAGCAGATGGCCCAGGGCTGCCACATCCCTCTCAAGCGGGGCTACCTGAAGCACCTGGCCTTGACGCTGCGCCACTACGAGCTGGAGCACATCAACGACTACGACGCCGTGGTCTGCATCAGTCCCGCCGACGCCGACCTCTTCCGCCAGAACGGCTGCCGCCGACCGCTGACGAGCATCCCCTTCGGCATCAACCCCGAACCGATGGAGCACATCGACGTGGAGCCCGCGTCGCTGTTCCACCTGGGCTCGATGGACTGGATGCCCAATGTCGAGGGCATCGACTGGTTCCTCCAGTCGGTGTGGCCGCGGCTGCACGCCGAGGTGCCGCAGGCGCGTCTCTACCTGGCGGGGCGCAAGATGCCGCGCCGTCTCATCGACCACCAGCCCGACGGCGTCACCGTGGTGGGCGAGGTGGCCGACGCCATGTACTTCATCGCCTCCAAGCAGATCAACGTCGTGCCCCTGCTCTCGGGCAGCGGCATACGGGTGAAAATCATCGAGGCCATGTCGGTCGGCAAGACGGTGGTCACCACCCGTGTCGGCGCCCGTGGCATCGATGCCCGCGACGGCGAGCACCTGCTGCTGGCCGACACCGCCGACGACTTCGTGCGGCAGATACGCCGCTGCATCGAGGAACCGGAATACTGCCAGCAGATAGGTCGCAACGCCTACCAGCTCATCGCCGACACCTACAACATCGAAACATTAACCCAACAATTGATAGAATTCCTATGCGCCACACAAGTCTCTTAGCCGCCCTGTTGCTGCTTCTGCCGTTCGGCCTTTCCGCCCAGCAGCTCCGCATCCCCCAGACGCACGCCACCATCGACCTGCCGACGGGCGAATGGAACTATTTGAAGACCATCGAGGTGGACAAGAATACCAACGTCTACCTCTATGTCTACACCGACAGCGTGGTGGTCGACGCCACGGGCGACACCATCTACCCGTTCCTGCGCATCTACGTGCACCGCAACTATGCGGGCAGCACTTTCGACCTGGCCTACGACCGTTTCCTGCAGCAGCCGTTCCAGTCGATGGACGAATACACCGACGGCATCCCCGGTGAAGGGCTCGGCTACCTCGGCGCCTACCAGAGCACCGACGACCGCAAGGAGTACCAGTTTCGCATGATTTATTTCATGGACAAGAACACCGGCATCGAGATTCGCATGGAGACGACCGGCGACACCTACGCCCGTTTCGACAAATATTTCGACAACATCCTGCGCACCGTCGCCATCACCAAATGAGACCATCCCGCCATCTGTCGTTCTGTCTTTTCGCCGTCGCGCTGACGCTGTCGACCCTCGTGGGCCGCGCGCAGAGTGGCGACAGTGCGTCGGTGGTCTACAAGTCCCGCTACACGCAGCTCTACCGCTCCTATGTGGAGCAGCCCGACCACATCCCCACGCTGATAGGTCTCTCGGACTTCTATGCCGACAGCCTGAACCCCATGTTCAACCGTCCGCTGGCCTACTATTACATCAACCAGGCCGAGCTCTATTTCACCGACCTGCTGCAGAGCGGCAAGAAGATACGCGAAGCCAACCGGCTCATCAAGCAGGGCGTCAACATCAACGCCATCCGCGAGAAGCGGAACCGCATCGTCCTCTCCACCATGGCTTACCTGCTGACCGACCCGCCGCTGACGCGGTCGGAAATCGACCACTATGGCCAATATTTCAAGCGTGAGCCCTCCATCCGGCAACAGCTCAACCAGATGAAGGTCAGCGCCGCCTACCGCGACGCAGAAGCGTCGCAGGGTGCCGACGGCTACTATGCCTTCCTCGACCGCTACGGTGGCACCGACGAGGGCGACAGCGCCGAGGCGGCGCTGGTGCGACAGGCTGAGCGACAGCTCCGCCAGGCCGAGAGTGAGGAGCAGGTCGACGTCATCGCGCAGCGCTATGCAAAGAACGCCGCCGTGCAACGTGCGGCCGAGAAACGCAAGGGGCGCATCGCCTACCTCCATGCCTACAACAGCCACACCGCCGAAGCCTACCGCGATTTCCTGCTGCACCACCCGCTGGCCGACGACTACCTGAACGCGCTCAATATGATGGACACCATTGCCCTCGAGCAGTTCTATCTGCTGCAGTCGGCGCAGGACTATGTCGATTTTATCCAGTCCCACGACACCGACCCGCTGGCCGAGCAGGCGCTGCAACAGCTGCGGGATCGCATCGAGCGGAACCACGACGCGGGCGCTGCCGCGCGCTATCTGGAGCACTATCCGCTGGATGCCGACCACACCTGCCTCTACCAGCTCTATTATGGCTGGCACGCCTGCGAGGGCAACCGCGGCCCGGTGGCCGATTTCGCCGAGCGCCACCGCGACTACCCCTTCATGGAGAGCGTCCGCGGCGACCTTGCCCAAGGGGTGCGTGTCGACGCCTTCGACTTGCTGCGACCCTACAACGCCGGACGCGAATCGGAGTATGCCTCTTTCGTGCGGATGAATATGGGCAAGCGCATCATCTTCGTGGCGCTGCAACGCATGTTGCAGGCCAACCTCGATGCCAAACGCTGGAAGGCGGCACAGAAAACCATGCAGGACCTCTCGCTCTGTTTCGAGACCGAATGTCGACAGGAATATCAGGAATTGGCCAAGCTGTTGGAGAACGCTGACAACGCCATCGTCACGCGCGAGAGCGTCTCGCCGCGGCTGGGCGACGGTGCACCCATAGTATTTGCCGACGGCGACAAGGGCTGGGAGCCTTTCTGCCGCTACGACAACGGCACGAAGATGCTGGTGGGTCGCGACGGCGATATCTGGACCGCCCACTACGACGGCACCGTCTGGCAGCTCGACACGGCGTTGCCCGCACCGGTCAATACTTCGTATATCGAGACCGACGCCTATATGTTGCCCGACGGCAGCGGCATGCTCTTTGCCTCCGACCGTCCCGAAGGGTGCAACATCCAGCGTTCCGGAACCCTTTACCACGGCGACACCGCCCTGGCCACCGACCTCTACTATGTCCCTTGTGCCAACGGATGGTGGGGCACGCCCGTCCATCTTGACAGCCCCGTCAACACCCCCTACTGCGAGCGCTACCCCCTGATGAGCCGCAACGGCAAGACCCTCTACTTCGTCAGCGACGGTCGCGGCGGCATGGGCTATGGCGACATCTACCGCGCCACCCGTCTCGACGGCAGCTGGCAGCGGTGGTCCGAACCCGAGAACCTGGGCCGCGAGGTCAACAGCGCCCACCGCGAGGGCGAACTTATGTTCAATTCCGACGAGAGCCTGCTCTATTTCGCTTCGGACCGTGGCAAGACGAAAGCTTACTACAGCGCAGCCACAACCCACAACCGCAAAGCGGCGGCTGGCAATAGCGGCTGGACGCTCGACAATGTGGCTTTCCACTCCGGCGACGATGGCGAGTACATCACGCACCCCGGCGCCCTTCCCGCCTTGGCCGACTATCTGAAGCGGCATCCCGAGGCCCGTGTCGACATCGTCAGCTATCATCAGGGCGTCGAATCCGAGCGGTGCTACCGCATCAGTCTGCTCCGCGGCGAGTCGGTGCGACGCTACCTCATGGCGCAGGGTGTTGACCGCCATCGTATTACCGTTTCGGCCTACGGAAACAGTACCCATATTTCCGGAACGGAGCTGTCTGTCAGGCTGATAGATCGGTAGCAGTGAGGCTGTCCTTCCTGTCGGAAACGGGCAAGCTTATCAACAATTGTTTGTGTATCTCTTTTTGTTACAATGTGGTAAGCGTTGCAACAAAAGCCCTAATTTTGTAATCGCAATTATTATAACTTTTCGACTATGGAAATGCATCGAATCCTTACGCACGAAGGCCGCCAGTTACACTATCGCGACGAAGGTCGCGAGAATGCGAAAACGTTGGTACTGCTGCATGGATTCATGCAAAACCTGGATGTGTGGAGTCCGCTGGTGTTGAAGCTGATGCACGATATTCGTGTCATCACCATCGACCTGCCCGGCCACGGCTACAGCCAGTCCTATTCCGACATCCACACCATGGATTTCATGGCACGCTGTGTGAAGACCGTGCTGGAGTATGCCGGTGTCGAGCAGTACGTCATGATGGGTCACTCCATGGGCGGCTACGTCGCCCTGTCGTTTGCCGAGCAGTATCCCTACTCGTTGCGCGGATTGGGTCTGCTCCACTCGCATGCCTTGGCCGACGACGAGGAGAAGAAGCGGCAGCGTATGGAGACCTGCGAGGAAATCCTCCGCAACCGCAGCGGCTATGTCATGAATTTCATCCCCTCGCTGTTCGACACTAGCAAGCGTGCCGAGCTGGCGCAGGAAATCAAAGACCTGAAGGACCAGTGCCTCGAGACCACCGAGCAGAGTCTCGTTGCCGCCCAGCAGGGCATGATGCGTCGTCCGCACCACATCCACACCCTGCAGCGGCTACAGGTACCCTGCATGTTCATTTATGGCAAGAACGACTCGCGGCTGCCCATCGAGGTCGCCGTCTCGCAGGCCATGGTGCCGCATCACTCCGAAATCATGCTGCTCGACAACGTGTGCCACATGGCGCACCTCGAAGCCCACGACTACGTGGCCAAATACATCCGCGACTTCGTCGACACCTGCTATATGTGAAGAAAGCAGCCAGTGGCTGCTTTCGATAGCGAAGCGGAGAAGCGCACCCCCCGCGGTGCGCCGTGCTCCATTAAGGGCACGCCTGGCGGATTCGAATACCGCCATATAGGAATTCCTTAAATAGAATTTAATTATTGAGCGCATTTTGCACGCATAATAGGCGCAAAATTGAGCGCATTTTGCACGCATAATAAGCGCAAAATTGAGCGCATTTTGCACGCAAAATAGCTGGGAAATATATTGTCTATAATTGCATTGCCAGTGGCAATGTTCGATAGCGAAGCGGAGAAGCGCACCCCCGCGGTGCGCCGTGCCCCATTAAGGGCACGCCTGGCGGATTCGAATACCGCCATATAGGAATTCCTTAAATAGAATTTAATTATTGAGCGCATTTTGCACGCAAAATAGCTGGGAAATATATTGTCTATAATTGCATTGCCAGTGGCTGCTTTCGATAGCGAAGCGGAGAAGCGCACCCCCCGCGGTGCGCCGTGCCCCATTAAGGGCACGCCTGGCGGATTCGAATCCATGAACTTGTTGAACGAACACGGATTTAACGGATAATACGGATAATGCCTACGGCAACGCTTGCCGATAGGCAAGCAAATATCCGTTCAATCCGAGATATCCGTGTTCAAAAAGATCAATTGTATCGTATTATTTTTTCAGTGTCTCAAAATACCATATCACCGTTTTTCACTTATACTTAATTATTGAGTGTAAAAAATAAAGTATTTTTGCAAATAAACCCCCATGCACTATGAAAACCACAAAAGCACTGCTTCTTTCTGCTACATTGTTACTAATCCCATTGGATCTTTGGTCGAAGGATTGTATTTAGGATTTTATTATAGAACCACTTATTAAATCATCTCAAGTTGTGAAAAATTGGTTTTTATGGGCTACGCTGGCCTTGGTTCTGGCGTCATGTGATGGAAAAAATGAGTCATCGACATGCCACAAGAGGATTTATGTCAAAAACATGTCCGATATTCCGATTAGAGTATGCCTTATAACAGTGTACCGCTTTACCGATTCGGTAATATGTACCTTGAGCGATTCGAAAAACAAAATAGTTCATCCATATCAGATAGAAGAAGTTGAAATGGCAGGCTGGAATGATTGTCTAGAGGAAGAGGTGGAATGGGCTTTGTCACATCGCGACAGCTACTATTCACTAATGATGACAATATTTATCTGCGATACGGTTCATCCTGCGCAAACCTTTTACAGTACTATTGACTCTTTGTTGTTGAATCATAATATACTTGGTCGGATTTCTCTGTTAGACATCGGAGTAGACAGCCTGAAACGTTGTGACTTCACTTTTCAGTATCCTTTTAAATAAGGGAACTTAATGTTTAAGGCATAATGTGTATGGTAATTGACATGTTTTTTACGGTAAAGAAAGCCTATATTCTCAAATCATTAATTTAACAATCCGCATCATGAAAACCACAAAAGCACTGCTTCTTTCCGCCGCATTTTTACTTTTGACAACACTCTTCTGTCCGACGACTGCCGTGGGGCAGCGGACTTGGGAAATCAACATGGGTTTTATTCTTCCGTTGGGTGATTTCGGCGACGGCAACTATAACCAATCTATGGGGGCGAGCGACATCGCAGTGTTTGACTATGGCGAAAATGGAGCTGCCGACATGGGCGTTGGCATCGGTACGAGGTAAAAAATGTAAGATATTTAGACAACACTTGGCAAATTAAAGATTTTATTCTGTATTGCCGGACAAACGACTATATGTTTATCCTTTACGTGCGGCAAGCAAATGGGACAACGCTATCTCCCGGTTTAATAAAATCATTAGAGACTATACCACATAAAGTAATAAAAAAAATACCATAACAAATAAACCATGAAACAAGACTGGTACCGACAAACAACTTGGAATGCAGAGATTGAAAGCATGTTCTTTACGAAACTTTCAAGGGCAAGAAAATGGAACGCACCCCAGTATCTCAGAATTCAAGCGGGGCTATTGTTATATGCTAGTTCTGACTACTTCCCGTCTGCATTAATGCTTACCAACAAATTATTTGACGAGTATCCGTATGCGAATCTGGATGTCATGTTCGCTCACTGTGATTTAGCCGACTACTATTTGAAGCATGGGCTGTATGATAAGGCACGGGAACATTACGAGATTGTTAACACATATAACAATAATCACCCTAACGCAAAGTACAATGATTCCATATGTGAAATGGGCATTGCCGAGATTATCATAAAACAACGCAAGAAAGATGAATACGAATATGCTCGGAGACTTTTAGCCGAAAGAGAGAAGTATTACCATATTCCTTTTCCATTTCTTACAGGCGAGATAAAAAAATGGAAATCATTGGTCGAGCAACTGGAGGCATTACAACAATCATAAACCATAACCACACCAACATATTCTCATAGCGTTGTGACTTCACTTTTCAGTATCCACTATAACTTTGCAGTATAAAAAGGCGAATGGGACATGGTATGATTATATGACATGGTATGGCTCTAATCCCATTGGATCTTTGGTCGAAGGATTGTATTTAGGATTTTATTATAGAACCACTTATTAAATCATCTCAAGTTGTGAAAAATTGGTTTTTATGGGCTACGCTGGCCTTGGTCCTGGCGTCATGTGGAGACAAATCCACTTGCCACCAAAAAATTTATATAACAAATGCATCCGAAATCCCAATAAAGGTTGGACAAGTATGGGGGGGGGATGATCATGGAATTGAAAAATTCGGCATGAGGCATTCATCAGTAAAGTATCCTGGCGAGGTAGCATATGTCGAAATTGCGTGGGGGAGAGACTGCATAGAAGATTATATTGAATGGAAATTGTCACATCCCAGCACCGTGATTCCTTATGACCTGGGCCCAATCTATATCTTCGACACTGTCACTCCTGAACAAACGCTCTATTGTACTGCTGACTCTTTGTTGTTGAGTTATAATATACTTGGACAGATATCTCTGTTAGACATCGGAGTAGACAGCCTGAAACGTTGTGACTTCACTTTTCAGTATCCTTTTAAATAAAGTTTAATGTTTAAGGCATAACGTGTATGATAATTGATATGTTTTTTACGGTAAAGTAAGCCTATATTCTCAAATCATTAATTAACAATCCGCATCATGAAAACTTCTAAAGCACTGCTTCTTTCCGCCGCATTTTTACTTTTGACAGCACTCTTCTATCCGACGACTGCCGTGGGGCAGCGGACTTGGGAAATCAACATGGGTTTTATTCTTCCGTTGGGTGATTTCGGCGACGGCAACTATAACCAATCTACGGGTGCGAGCGACATCGCAGTGTTTGACTATGGCGAAAATGGAGCTGCCGACATGGGCGTTGGCATCGGTGTGGGCACGTATATTCCCTGGGCCACGGAAATTGAAAGTGACCTGCACTGAAAGTGCAGGTTTTTAACCCTTATTTAGATAATAAAGTATGTCTATACCTAGTTATTCTCAAATCGTCCACAAAGAGATCCGTGAGCGGTTGAAAAAAATGTATTTCAAACGGAGAAAATATTTTCACGTCTACTCGAATGACGGGAACAACTATTTATCCATCCACGCAAATGGTCTTCATTCATACAGTTCTGAGTTCATCATGGATATTTTTGTAGGAGTATCTATTGGTTCTGTCAACCGACTCTATGCTCAGTTAACAGAAAGAGAATGCGACATAGAGACTTTTATTATAGGAGGCCAAATTGGCTTTATTATGCCCGAACAAAAATATATTCAATGGCGTATGAACCGAGCAATGCCCTGCACTCCATACGTAGATAATATGATGGAGTCAATACAAAAATATGCATTCCCCTATTACGAAAAAATGAAAGACCTTAACACAATGCTTAACATTGTAGAACTACGGAAAGGCATTTCAAACGATCGAAGAGACTACTACTATCCCGTAATGCTATATCTTGCTGGGCGAAAAGAAGAGGGATTGCGTCATATTGAGCGGGTATTGGACATCGAACGATATCACGGCCCCAACCTTGAACGCTATATGCTTTTCTACAACAACTACAAGAAACTCCTCGCATCGGGGAAAGAGGTAAGTCATTAGTAAACAATCTCTCCTTTTACAGGGCAACCTATTACATGAAAAAAGAGTTTTGAAGACAAGAGAAACGGTAAAAAGATGTAATTTTGCAACATGAAGAAACGTTTAAGGATTAACGTATAATATTTATGGGTTGATATCCTATATTTATTTTAAGGCACAACAACATCATCAGCTTTTCATCAAACAATCAGCATCATGAAAACCACAAAAGCACTGCTTCTTTCCGCCGCATTTTTACTTTTGACAACACTCTTCTGTCCGACGACTGCCGTGGGACAGCGGACTTGGGAAATCAACATGGGTTTTATTCTTCCGTTGGGAGATTTCGGCGACGGCAACTATAACCAATCTACGGGTGCGAGCGACATCGCAGTGTTTGACTATGGCGAAAATGGAGCTGCCGACATGGGCGTTGGCATCGGTGTGGGCACGTATATTCCCTGGGCCACGGACAATATGTATTTCTGCCTGCGCGGCGACTTCCTCTACACCTGGCTCAGTAGCGTCGCCTCACATTATTTGGACGACGTTAGCGACTATCTGGATCAGACATACGGCGGCGGTTTCATGACGAAACGCATACCCAAATATTTCAACATCCCCATCATGGCGGGCGTGCGATACAAGATACCCCTGCGCGAGGAGCAGGCGTTTTTCTTCGAGGGTGAGGCCGGCCTGAATTTCCGCTACATCACCAAATACAAATGTGAGAGCGATAACATAGAGCTTGTCTTCGATTACGAATCGGCCAACACCTTCATGTTTCGCGTGGGCATCGGTTTTCAACTCAAGAAAAACATCTCCTTCTCGCTCTATTACTACGACCTCGGCAAGAGCGAGGTGGTATTGACCACACGGACCACCATCAACGACGGAACGAACGGCTCCTATACAAACAACGGCTTCTTCGACGGAAACAAGCTGCACACCACGCTGGCGACATTGGGACTGAATATTTCTTTTTAGCGGTTTTTGAAAACTAAAAGGTAAAAACTAAAAAGCGGCTGGCAGTGTAATGTTGTTAAGATGCTAAGGTGTTAAGATGTTAAGCTTCATGACTTCACATCTTCACATCTTCATATCTTCTCGACTTCACCATTTCCGAAATTCACCAATTCAGATGCTTCAAGAAATACATTGAATTAATTTTAAACAGTTTCTAAATAAAAAAGTTTTTTTATTAAAGTTTTTTTCTTTACATTTGCGAGTATCTAATTAAATACATTTTCTAACTCAAATCATTCATATTATGAAAGTAAAGGAAATCATGGCTAACCTGGAGGCCAAACATCCGGGCGAAAATGAGTACTTGCAGGCCGTCCGCGAGGTTCTTGAGACCATCGAAGAGGAATACAACAAACATCCCGAGTTCGAGGCCAACAAGATCGTTGAGCGCATTGTCGAGCCCGACCGTATCTTCACCTTCCGCGTGACTTGGGTCAACGATAAGGGTGAGGTTTGCACCAACCTCGGCTACCGTGTGCAGTTCAACGCCGCCCTCGGCGCATACAAAGGCGGTCTCCGCTTCCACAAGGCTGTGAACGTCTCCATGCTGAAGTTCTTGGGCTTCGAGCAGATCTTCAAGAACAGCCTCACCATGCTGCCTCTCGGCGGTGGTAAGGGTGGTTCCGATTTCGACCCCGTCGGAAAGAGCGACGCCGAAATCATGCGTTTCTGCCAGGCCTTCATGTATGAGTTGTGGCGCAACATCGGTCCCGATCAGGACAGCCC